>NZ_FWZU01000006.1 GCF_900177375.1 Desulfovibrio gilichinskyi
TTTTCTTTGCTACAAATCAGGTCGGCACAATTTTCATGGTTGCGGATGAAAGGGGTAATGAGGTAAAGCGAATTATAAATGATTCGTTTGGAAATATATTGCTCGATAGCTGTGTCAGTCTGGATATATGTCTGGGGTTTGCCGCAGGTCTGACAGATAAAGACACCGGACTTGTACACCTTGGATATCGTGAATACGATCCCGCAATCGGCAGATTCATAACTCCCGACCCGCTAGGATTTGCGGGTGGTGACGTAGATGTTTACGGGTACTGTCTCGATGATCCTATTAATTTTCATGACCGGACAGGGCTTGCGGGGAAGAGTGAGGAGAAAGAGGAAGGAAAAAATCTTGATTATCCCAGAAATTACGATAGTCGAGATGACAATACTCATAAATCTTATGTAAGTGGCAAAGTTGGAAAAAAAGAAGTTAATAAGAAAACAAGCTTTGCGAAAAAAAATAATAAAGATGGCAAGATAGATAGCAATAACAAAGTAAAATCTAGAAATGGGAAAGCATATAGCATTGGAATTGGAATGGATGCAGCTGGATTTGGCTTTGAAGCCGGTGCGGGTGGCGAAATTGTTTACCGTGATCCAAAGCATGCAGCATTTTTGGTAAATGGAAAAATTGGAGCTTCAAATGGTTATAGTGCTGAAATAAATCTTTCAGCAGCCGAACACGATGCGGAGTCAATTAAAGCGTTAGAAGGAAGCAGTAATTATGTTTCAGGCGGAATAATTGTTCCAGGAAGCCTCTTTTCTGTGGGGCACACAAAAAGTTCTAGCCAAACAAGCCACTCCTCTTCAATTAATTTGGGAGTTGGGAAAAAAATTAATGAATATGTAGTACCTCAGACAAGTACAGGTAAATCTTATTCAAAAACTATTTTTGAATAAGATCCTCCTATCGATGATTACGCAGATTATATTGATAAAAAGGTAGATGAACATTTAAAAGAAAAAAAGAAAAAGCTTAAAACTTATCCTCGACATAAAGTTGAGTGGTAATTTCTAGGGATAAATTGAGCCTAAAGTACACACTAATTTCATTCAACAATAATGAGAAGATATGTTTCAGATAAAATTATTCCAAAATTTGACAGTTTTTTTAGGGATGATCTGGACACTTTGTTCAATCATAGGATTAGTAACTAAAGTATATTTACCAATATTGTTCTTTCCCTTTTATGTATTGTTTTTTTACTTTGGATTTAAAACTAACAATCTCTTAACATCTATTAACAACGATGGAATAGTAATCTCTTTTTCTTTTTTTAATAAAAAAATATTATATCAAAATATTGTCAAGTATAATGAGTCATACCTTACAGACTCTTTTTGTCCTAATGGCATAAAATCTTTTTCTATATATTTAACGGGTAAAAAGAAATACATAGTTAACTATAAATACTCATCTAATGCTTACGAAGTTATAACTAGAAATATTAGACGAGCAAACGAAGAGACCAAAGAATAATTTATTAATAGCCCCGACCCCGGCCGGGGCTATTAATTATCTATCACTCCTGTTCTGAGATATTTCGCAGGCGGCAATGTGGATGTTTACGGATATTGTCTCGATGACCCCAGAATATGGGGCACAGCAGCCGACAGTTATTGCGAGTTCAACTTTGGCTGCTCCGATCGGCGGCGAAGAAATTGGTGCGGCAGGTTCCGTTGTAGCTGGAAGAGCTGCTCCGTATTTAGAGAAAGCAGTGCGAAATAGTCGAAATGTGATTAACCGTGCAAATGATGTTGTTAAAAATATTGGACGTAAAGTTGATATAAAAATTAAAAATAGTCCTACAGGTATTAAATATGGCTTAGATGCAAACGAAGTCGTTGATGGGGCCACAGGGTTAGTAGATGGCTTACCTCCTTCTGTTGGAACTGGAGGAAAAGTGGCCGCTGTAAAATGGTTGGCAGAAACATTAATTGAAAATATTGACAAAAAAAATTAAACGTAAAAAATGACACAAAATAAAAAAATTAAAAGCAAAAATAAATTTGCTTCATTAATTGAAAGGCTGTTTATTATTTTATTCGGTGCTGGAATTATGATGGCAGCAAATCCGCTTGATCCAAACTGGCATACAAGCTTTAAAGGATTTTCTTTAAATATTTTTGCTCGATGGGGTGTTGCTTTTATAGGATTTATTTTTATTTTTTATAGTTTTTTTCTTTATCAGATAGTAAAAAAAAGATCCGCAAAACAAGCCCCGTGGATTTGTCCAATGTGTCAAACAGTGTATTTAAGTGGTCCTCTACAAAATGGGAAGATTTGCTCGAAGTGCAACTTCAAATTAGAACAGTTAAAAGGCTTTTACGAGCGACATCCTGAAATGAAAGATACCAAAGAAGAATGGTCTGACACTAACCCAGACTAATTTTTAAGGACGAAGATAACATTCACGGCCCCGCATCAAAAATGTGCGGGGCCTACTATTTTCTATCATAATTCCCATCCTGCTCGGCTTCGCTGGTGGCGATATGGATGTTTACGGATATTGTCTCGATGACCAGATTAATTTTCATGACCGGACAGGGCTTGCGGGGAAGAGTGAGGAATCGAAGAACGGTACTCTTACCAAAATCTATAAAGGAGTTAAAAAAGCCGCTTCAAAAGGATCAAAAACTGCGGCTGAAGCAGTTTCTAAAGCAGGTAAGGCTATTGTTGATGACCCCAGAATATGGGGCACAGCAGCCGGCAGTTATTGCGAGTTCAACTTTGGCTGCTCCGATCGTCGGCGAAGAAATTGGTGCGGCAGGTTCCGTTGTAGCTGGAAGAGCTGCTCCGTATTTAGAGAAAGCAGTGCGAAATAGTCGAAATGTGATTAACCGTGCAAATGATGTTGTTAAAAATGCTCGCAATAAGGCTGATATTCGCATACGAAACAGCAAAAATGGAAGTAAATACGAAATCGGACTTGATGATATTCTTGAGGCACCTACCGCGTTCATTGATAGCATTCCTCCCTCAATTGGTAAAATTAGTGGACCATTGACAGCTATATTAGGTACTGGGCAAGTTATTGATAATGTGAAACAATTATATAAGGAAGCTAAGGGCAAAATTAGTGACCAAAAAAATAAATAGAAAAAAAGCTAAATTATCTTTGGGAAGATTGCTCATAATTGCTTATGCTCTAACGATGATTTTGGGGGCATGGCCTACAAAAGTTCCTTACTACATTAAAGGCCATGAAGTTGGTCGACTTGGTCGGTGGGCATTAGTTATATTTGGCTTATTTATTTTGGGTTGTGACATTTTCTATAACTCCTCTAAGAAAAGGAAAATGTTTACTAAGCAAGAGAAGTCAATTTGTCCTATGTGTGAGAAGGTTTTTATGCTTGGACAAGCTCCAAGAGACCAAAATTGCCCTAAGTGTCTTTGTCCGTTAGAATCGCTGAAAGGCTTCTATGAGCGTCATCCCAAAAGGAAAGATACCAAAGAAGAATGGTCTGATGAATCACCTGACTAATATCTGATACTTATAGACCAAGCCCCGCACCTAAAAAGTGCGGGGCTTTACTATATCTTCATACACTGCAGTTACCGCGAATACGATCCCGCCATCGGAAGATTCATAACTCCCGACCAGATAAGGTTTGCAGGCGGCGATATGGATGTTTACGGATATTGTCTCGATGACCAGATTAATTTTTATGTTTGTACGAGGGCTTTTTAACACCTATTATATCAAGCTCGCCTAATACCCCAATAAAGTCCCGACCTGATAAATCAGAACAGATAATGTGTACCCGAGCCCAAGCGACCCGAAAACTGAGAAAAGTCCCCATTTCCAGTTAGTTTCTCTGATAATGACAGCAACCGTAACCATACACGGCACATATACCATCATAAAAATAAACACCGACCAGATTACAGCCGGAGTCCATGCCGGATCAGTTGCAATCTTCTGGCTCAAGGTGACAGCGTTATCAGGATCTTCGTACCCCATCGAATATGCGGTGGACATGGTTGAAACAAAAACTTCTTTTGCGGCAAATGCTCCGATAAACGATATGTTTGCCTGCCACGGGAAGCCAGCAAGATTCGTTACCGGAGAAATAAAATCGCTCATGCGCCCGGCATATGAAGTTTTAAGGGTTTCCTCGCCTTCTGTAGAATTAATATGACCTAACATTTCATCAAGCCTAGCCATCTTCTGCTCACCGGAACCATCCCAATATTGACTTTGAGAAGTTGCCTCTGTGCGCAGTGCATCGTACGCTTGAGCTCTTTCAGCCGGAAGCTGAGGAAAAGTCATCAGTGCCCACATCAGAATTGAAATAGCGAGAATTACCGTTCCGGCTTTCTTGATATACTGCCAGACTCTATCCCATGTATGAATAGCAACACCGTGGAGAGTCGGTATTCTGTAAGGCGGAAGTTCCATTACGAATGGAGTGGATTCTCCTTTAAGAGCAGTCCAGCGTAAAAGCCTGCCCACGCAAAGAGCAAGTCCCCATGAAATAAGTACTAAAAAGAACATTACCGAAGTTGCGGATTCAGGATAAAATGCGCCGACGAGCATAATGTATGCTGTTGCTTTAGCACCGCAGATCATAAAAGGGGCAGTTAAAATTGTGGCTATTCGCTCTTTAGGGCTGCGTAAGGTCCGACAGGTCATAACGCCCGGAACTGCGCAGCCTCCCGGCAACCCGCCCGCCATAATAAAAGGCATAATGGACATTCCGTGCAGCCCGAACATGCGGAAAACTCTATCAACCATATAGGCGACACGGGCCATATATCCAAGATCTTCAAGAAAAACGAGCATGGCGAACATGATTAGGATAAGCGGAGTGAAACCCATAACTGCGCCGACACCGTCAACAACTCCGGAAACAAGCATTGATTTTAAAAGTCCGTCAGGAAGTACCGCTGCAAGAGTTGACGCAATCCAGCTGAAACAGTCTTCAACCCAGCCTTGCGGGTATGCTCCAAAGGTAAATGTTACGTAAAACATTGCATACATAACACCAAACATGATGAGCGGCCCCATAAATCGATGGGTCAACACTTTATCTATCTTATCGGAAGAATCAAAACGGAGATTGTCTTCACGACTGATGACGTCCTGCTTGAGAATGGAATTGATAAATCCGTAACGATAATCAGCAAGTATAGCTTCAGGATAAGTGTTCAGAGTTTTGTGAACATGCTCCGAAACCCTTTTAACGATAGCTTCGAGCTGTTCATGAAGCGGACCGGCATCTCGTCCGTTTTTGATGACAATTTCATCTTCTTCAAGATATTTTACAGCCAGCCAATGCGGATCATAACGGTCAGTCATAAACTCGTTTTCTTTGATCAGCGCAGACATTTCGTCAATTGCAGGATCAAGATCATGACCGTATGAAATATTTACAGGAGTCCATTTACCTTTTGTTTTATCAGCAACCTCCTGCACCGCCGCCATTAATTCATCTTTACCGAGACCGCGACGGGCCACACATTCAATAACAGGAACACCCATCAACTTCGAAAGTTTTTGCGCGTCTATGCGGATTCCTTTTTTCTTAACCTCATCCATCATATTGAGGCCTAAAACGACAGGAACACCAATCTCCATAAACTGAACAGCTAGATAAAGACTTCTTTCCAAAGACGTTGCATCAAGCATGTTGATCACAACGTCAGGCTTTTCATCTACAATAACATTTCTGGCGACAACTTCTTCCATTGAATAAGAAGTTAAGGAATAGGTTCCAGGCAAATCCACGAGATGAATAGAAACACCGTCGTTGGTATAGTAACCTTCTGTCCGGTCAACAGTTATGCCCGGGTAGTTGCCAACCCTTGCTGTTGAGCCAGTCAAGGCATTGAACATTGTGCTTTTTCCGCAGTTCGGCTGGCCTGAAACAGCTACAAAAAATTTATCGCTCATCCCTTAATCCTCAACTTTAACGGTAATGAAATCAGCTTCATTATTGCGAAGTGTAAGAGTAAAACCTTTCATCCTGAGCGCGACAGGATCTTTAAGCGGAGCACGCCCCACAATTCTGAACTCAGTCCCGGGAATAAGTCCCATATCTCTTATTCTGCGCCCGAGTTCACCGCGTACATTTACTGCTACAACTACGCCCTTCTGATCTTTTGCCATTGACCGCAAAGATACTGACATAAAACTACCCTCTCACTATATATGATCTTGATTTTCATTTTCATCTAAATTAAATTCGCGCTTTTGTTTTGAAAAACTGTTTAGCCTTTGCACAGATTGAAAGTCAATCTCATGATGGAGATATTGACAAAATAATTTTACTATATTTCTAATCTCTAGACAAAGTATACGTTCATTTTTTATTTTTATAAGAAAACATACCACAAATTTTAAAGGTAGATTAAGGATTAAAAAAACTTTACCGTAATAAACCTTTCACACTGCATAATTAATGATAACACGATGCAGTTATACCTTTACGGAAGTCCTGTATATAATGACAAAATTATTTCCTTATGAAGATTTACGGCAATATTCCGAAGTTCTTATCGGAGCACTTGAGCAACAACGGGAAAATCCATTTGAAAACCGCGACATCATCATAATCAAATATGACAACCTTGCCTTCCCCCTTGCAGAAGCACTGTTTGCTCTTTTAATTGAAAAACACCTGCACCCGGTTATGGAAACAGCTCTAACCACGGCCATGAAAGCTGAACTTTATATAAATTCGAGCTATGGTCAGCTTACATTCTTTCCACCCGGTAAAAAAGAACTATACGATACAGCGCGCGGAGTTATCAGAATTCATGCTCCGGAAGAAGTCGGCACAATGTCGAAAATTGCCCCCCTGTCAATAATGGCAAACAAAAAAGGTTCAAACCAATTCCGCCAGCGCATTGAAAAAAGGAAACTTCACGGATCGCTCGCATGGACAGAATGCGTCTACCCTACGCAGGCTTTAGCGGATAAATCAGGTTTATCCCTTGAAGAATACACAACCAAGATGATGCGCGCATGCTATTTAAACATGCCCTCCCCTGCCAATGAATGGAAAAAGATTTCAGCGAAAACTTCAGAAATAGCGAACTGGCTTAGTTCAATGGATATTAAGACAATTAGAGTGCAGTCGGAATTATGCGATTTATATTTCGCCCCGGGCGAAAACAGACAGTGGCAGAGCTCGAACGGCGGCAACATCCCCAGTTATGAAGTCTACATTTCTCCAGACTGCCGCACGGTAAACGGATATTACTTTGCGGACATTCCATCATTATATATGGACAGAATGATATACGGAATTAATCTTGAATTCTCCGATGGAATTGCGGTCAGGGCTACGGCTATGGGCGGAGAGAAATTTCTACTTGATCAGCTGCGGGCTGACGGAGGAGCACGGCGAGTCGGTGAATTCTCCCTTACCGATTCAAGGTTGTCACGAGTTGATCATTTCATGTCGCAAACTATTATGGATGAAAACTTCGGCGGACAATTCGGAAGCTGCCATATAGCTCTTGGTCAATCTCTGCTTGAAACATTTTCAGGACCACCTGAAATGCTTGATAAACCTTTTATGGACGCACTCGGATTCAATACTTCAACTTTACATTGGGATCTTGTAAACACTGAAGACAAGACAATCATTGCAAATCTGGCTGACGGAAAGCGGAAAACAATATATGAAAAGGGAAACTTTAAAATTTAAGAGTCAAAATTTATCTTAAAAATTGACACATGAACTCTTTTAAGATGTTGACAAGCTTATCGTGATGCTTATTTCTGTAATTACGCGGCTTGACAGACCTTTTCAAAGGTCACAGGCCGCTAATTCATGTCACTGGAGAATCCATGTCTGAAAAAAAAGATAATTTGGAAATGAGCGAAGAAGAAAATGCCGCTTCTGAAACTGATAAACCTGCGGAAGCTGAAATGACCCTAAGCGAAGATGAACTTAAAGCCCTTTGCATAGAACATGTCTGTCCGACATGTGATGTTATGGCGCAGGCCAAAGAAGAACGCCTGCGAGCTTTAGCAGACAGTGAGAATTTCAAGAAGAGACTTACCCGCGAAACTGATGAACTTAAAAAATTTGCATCGGAAAGAGTACTTTCTGATTTACTTCCTATTCTCGATAACCTTGATCTGGCTCTTAACCATGCTCAAAACATTGATGCATGCAAGGATTTCGTAATGGGTGTAGATATGACCAGAAAGCTTTTTCTCGAAACTATCAGCAGACACGGGCTTGAAGCGGTCGGCAAGGCCGGAGATGCATTTGATCCGAACTTTCATGAAGCAATGGGAATGGCTCAAATTGCAGAATTTGAAGACGGATCCGTTGCTCAGGTAATGCAGCGGGGCTATGTACTCAAAGGCAGAGTAATCCGCCCTGCAAAAGTCATGGTTAACAAATTAAGCTAATTTAAATGCATTTGCATCTTTACAAGTGATATTTAGACATTAATTGGTAAAGCAAGCAAAATGAATTCTTATCAGGAGGAATTAATATATGGGTAAAATAATCGGAATCGACCTCGGTACAACCAACTCTTGTGTTTATGTTATGGAAGGGAAAGACCCTAAGTGTGTAACAAACCCTGAAGGGGGACGTACCACACCGTCTATAGTAGCTTTTACTAACGCAGACCGTCTTGTTGGTGAGATTGCTAAACGTCAGTCTGTCACCAACCCTGAAAAGACTATTTTCGCAATTAAACGTCTTATGGGACGTCAGGTAAACTCTCCTGAAGTTAAGGAATGGTCAAAGCACTGCCCTTACGCAATTGTTGACGGAAAAGGCGGAGACGCTTGGGTTGAAATCGACGGCAAAAAATACAGCCCGTCTGAAATTTCAGCAATCATCCTGCAGCAGCTTAAAAAAGATGCTGAAAACTACCTCGGAGAAGAAGTAACTGAAGCTGTTATCACAGTTCCTGCTTACTTTAATGACTCCCAGCGTCAGGCAACAAAAGATGCAGGCCGCATTGCAGGGCTTGAAGTAAAACGTATTATCAACGAACCTACAGCCGCTTCATTGGCATATGGTTTTGATAAAAAAGCAAACGAAAAAATTGCTGTATTCGACCTTGGCGGCGGTACTTTTGATATCTCCATCCTTGAAGTCGGCGACAACGTTGTTGAAGTTCGCGCAACCAACGGGGATACATTCCTCGGCGGTGAAGACTTTGACCATTGCATAATTAAATATCTTGTTGAAGAATTCAAACGTGAAAACGGAATTGATCTTTCTCAAGACCGCATGGCCTTACAGCGTCTGAAAGAAGCTGGAGAAAAAGCGAAGAAAGAGCTTTCCACTTCAACAGAAACTGAAGTTAACCTGCCCTTCATCACAGCTGACCAGAACGGTCCTAAGCACCTTATGGTTAAAATTTCCCGCGCTAAGCTGGAAAAACTGGTTGAAGATCTTATTGAACGTACTACAGCTCCTTGTCAGAAAGCACTTAAAGATGCCGGCCTGACAGCAGCAGATATTGACGAAGTTATCCTTGTCGGCGGTATGACCCGTATGCCTCTGGTTCAGCGTAAAGTTCAGGAACTGTTCGGCAAAGAGCCTAACCGCTCCGTGAACCCTGACGAAGTTGTTGCAATGGGTGCATCCA
Source organism: Desulfovibrio gilichinskyi (assembly GCF_900177375.1). Lineage (NCBI taxonomy): Bacteria > Pseudomonadati > Thermodesulfobacteriota > Desulfovibrionia > Desulfovibrionales > Desulfovibrionaceae > Maridesulfovibrio > Maridesulfovibrio gilichinskyi. The sequence goes on from NZ_FWZU01000006.1 coordinate 9,577, forward strand.
TTCAGGGCGGTATCCTTGCCGGGGACGTTAAAGACGTTCTCCTGCTTGATGTTACTCCTCTGTCTCTGGGTATTGAAACAATGGGCGGAGTTTTCACTCAGCTTATTGAAAGAAATACAACTATCCCGAGCCGTAAAAGCCAGGTTTTCACTACTGCAGCTGAAAACCAGCCTTCTGTCTCCATCCATGTCCTACAGGGCGAACGCCCCATGGCTGCAGACAACATGACTCTGGGCCGTTTTGAACTGACCGGAATCCCTGCTGCTCCGCGCGGTGTTCCTCAGATCGAAGTTACCTTCGACATTGATGCCAACGGTATCGTTAAAGTTGCGGCAAAAGACATGGGAACCGGCAAAGAGCAGTCCATCCAGATCACCTCTTCATCGGGACTTTCTGAGTCTGAAATTGAAAAGATGGTTAAAGATGCGGAAGCTCATGCAGAAGACGATAAGAAAAAGCAGACTCTCATTGAAGCACGCAATCAGGCAGACTCTCTGATCTACACATCAGAAAAGTCCCTGCGTGAAGTTGGCGACAATGTGGATGCAGCACTGAAAACTGACATCGAAACTAAAGCTGCTGACCTTAAGAAGCTTTTAGACAGCGATGACGTTGAAGCCATTAAGCAGGCTACTGAAGCTCTTTCACAGGCTTCTCATAAACTTGCTGAACAGCTTTATGCTAATAAGAATCAGGCTGGCGAAGATCAGGCCGGTGCCGGAGAAGCCGGAGCTGCAGGTGAAAAAGCAGGCTCAGCAGACGAAGATGTTGTTGACGCTGACTACACCGAAGTAAAATAATAAGTATTGTCTAAGTCAGGAGACTTGATATATTCAATATCAGATGAAACATTCATCACTCCTGCACTTGCAATGACAACCCACTCAGTATAGCTTTATCCGGCCTTCTCCGAAATGGAGCAGGCCGGATTTTTTTTATTAAACATTACCATGCAAAGTCCAAATCCATTGACGTATTGACTTTCATGGGCCACAAACTGTGCATGGAAAACTCAATGAATCACGAGAAATCCTTCAGGCTTTTCTCCCATATTTTTGCCCTAGTTCTGGTTGCTGCATTAGTAAGCACAACGTCAGGTTGTTCACTGCTTCAGAAGCAACCACTCAGTTCCACTATTTCAACCAAAATGCTGTCCACGAATGATCTGGCGAATGTTGCCGATCAAGCCTGGCGAAAAAAAGACTACATGGCCAGCGAGCTATACTACACACGTCTTCTTGCACGTGCTGATGTTCCTCAAAAAATAATTTTGCCTGCCCTTGAAAGACTTTCTGTAAGTTCATATAAATCCGGACACTACCATGAAGCTCAAGCGAGACTTGAGGAATGGAAAAAACTGTCGCCGGAAGCTTTAAATTCAGAGGTATGGCAAAATTGCTACTTTGAATCTCTTTCTGCCATTAAAAACTTTACCAAACTGAGAGCGCACCTTGCTAAAACAATGGAAAACAGTGCTCTGCCATGGAACATCCGTTCACAGGCAGGTATAAATCTCTCAAGTCTTGACCAAAATGAAGAATCGCTGGCGGCTTTGGAACGACTATATTCCATAGCTCCTAATGATGAAGACAAAAAGGACCTTGAACGCTGGTTCAGCGCCGGAATGATCAACAAATCTGATCAAGAACTTCAAAACAATTCCAAACTTATATCAGCTGAAAACAATCTAAAATTTCCATATGAACTGATTTTATTTGAACGGGCTACAAGACAGTCTTCCACTGAAGAATATTGGCCCATGGCATGGCGGACAATGTCCAGCATTATCCATAAGGGGCAAATTGTAGATAAACCTTGGTTTAATAAAATTATTTCTAACCTTGAAGCCAAATACGGAATTCCGCGCGTTGGCATTGCTCTTGTACTTCCTATTTCCGGTCCCTTTCAGGATTATGGCTGGAAAATTATTCGCGGAGCAGGAGCTGCACAGTGGGAACTTACCAAAGCCGGACTGGATGTTGATGTACAGGTAATCAACACAGAAGAAGCTGGCTGGACTAAGCGAGTTCAAGACTTGCCACCATGGTATACAGTTTTAGGCGGCCCCATAAATGTCAAGGCATTTAAAGAGCTTGAACAATCTGAAATATACAATGAAAAAGTTTCTTTTTCATTTCTGGCTAAACCCGGAAATCTAGAAGAAGGAAAGCAGGCTTGGAGATTTTTTTCCAGTCCTGAAGACCAGATTCGCGCATCTTTAAATTTAGCTATCAACGATCTCGGAATTCATAATTTTGCAATCCTATACCCTCAGGAAAAATTCGGACGACAGATGTCTAAAATTTTCTTGGATATGGCAACTTCGCGCGGTGCAAAAATCACAGGAATGGAATCATACCCTCCTAACGATTTTCCTAAATGGAGTAAGGTTGTTGGCAAACTTGTAAAAGCTCCGCAAAAAGAAGCTTCAAACACTGCCAACGGATTAGGCAAAGACGCACCGCTTTCTGAAACAGATTTTGATGCTGTGTTTATTCCGGATACATGGAATCAGGCTCAACTGTTGATTCCGCACTTCTTCTTTCACGAAGCGGATACACTGGTCTTTCTAGGACCGGAATTATGGAGCCAGGCTCTGAACTCCGCGCGCGACACTGAAACGCAAAACCTTCAACTGACGGTTGCTCCCGGAGCATGGTGGGACGGAAGCAAAGGCGCAATCGATCTTAAAGAAGTAATGGACCACGAAGGACTAGGAACACCGGACTTCTGGGTTGCTCTAGGCTATGATTTCATCAAATTTTCAAGCAGACTGGGAACATTCTCGAGCGGCTGGACTCCTAAAGAAGTAAATGAAAGAATTGCGACTGCGCAGCAAATGGATTTCAGCCTTGCACCGATTATTTGGAATACGAACGGAAAAGCTATTCAAAAACTGTTTCTGTTCCGCCCTGAACGGAATGGTAAAACTAAGATAGACTCAGATGATGTAAAAAACACTCTTAACAGTGCAAAGAACAGAAGAGCCAGACGAATCAAAGCTTGGAAAGAAACACATTCTGAAAATAAATAGTAATACGGTTTTTATGATAAGCCGGACAAAAGGCTTTTTCAAACTGACCGCCACCAATAGAGATATTAAAGGAGACTTCAATGAGTGACATGAAACTCAGTACCGAGGAAGTTGCGCGCGTAGCGCGTCTGGCCCGTCTGGATTTATCAGAAGAAAAAACAGAAATATTTGCAGGTCAATTGCATAATATTTTAAGCTATATGGACAAACTTAACGAAATTGATACGAGCAATATTGAGCCGATGTTCAGCCCTGTTGAACACACAACGGTTCTACGAAAAGATGTCATTGTAAAAGAGCACACCAGAGATGAAATTCTCAGTAATGCTCCTGATACAGACGGTCAATACTTCGTTGTACCTAGAATAGTATAAAGGCAGACAGAACAAAATCAGTTTCCTTTTTCTTCTTTTAATAAACATAAAGACTGCACGGATTATATAATGTCTTCAATCATAGAAAAATCACTTACTGAAATTCATTCCCTGCTCATTGCAGGTGAAGTCACCGCGGTTGATGCTGTTAAAGCATGTTTACAGCAGATTGAAAAAACCGAACCTCAAATTAAAGCACTGCTTGCTCAAAACGGTGAAGAAGCTCTCAAACTCGCTGCAGAAATGGATAAGCAGGGACCGGACGCATCTAAACCTCTTTGGGGCGTTCCGGTAGTAATTAAAGACGTTCTTGCAACCAAAGGCATTACTACTACCTGCGGTTCTAAAATTCTTGAAAATTTTGTTCCTTTTTACGATGCAACCTCTATTGCAAAACTGAAAGAAGCTGGGGCCATTATTATTGCGAAAGCAAACATGGACGAATTTGCCATGGGCTCCACCACTGAAAACTCAGCTTATCAGACCACACGCAACCCCTGTGACCTCAATAGAGTTCCCGGTGGATCAAGCGGAGGTTCAGGTGCAACAGTTACAGCAGGACAGTGTTTTGCGGCCTTAGGCACAGACACAGGCGGTTCTATCAGACTTCCTGCATCCTTTTGCGGCTGCGTCGGTGTAAAGCCCACATACGGAAGAGTTTCCCGTTACGGGATGATCGCTTACGGATCATCACTTGACCAGATTGGTCCCATGACCCGCACAGTTGAAGACTCAGCCAGAGTCTTAAACGTTATCGCCGGGCATGATCCAAGAGACTCTACTTCCGTTAATTGCGAAGTACCTGATTATGTAGGAGCACTTGGCAAGCGTACAGATCTCTCAGGACTGACCATTGGCCTCCCGGAAGAATACTGGGGTGAAGGTATTTCTGAAGAAGTATCTGAAGTCTGCCGAAATGCTATTAAAAAGGCAGAAGAACTCGGAGCGAAGACCGTACCTGTTAAACTTGCAATGACAGAATACGCTATCGCCACTTATTATATTATAGCAATGGCTGAAGCCAGTTCAAACCTTTCACGCTTTGACGGCATCCGCTACGGACACAGAACAAAAAATGCAGATGAACTGATCGATCTTTACACAAAATCACGTACAGAAGCTTTCGGAGACGAAGTACAGCGTCGTATTATCATCGGAACATACGTTCTTTCAGCAGGTTACTATGACGCTTATTACTGTAAGGCAGCTCAGATCCGCAGACTTATGCGTAACGACTTTGAAAAAGCATTTGAGTCCTGCGACCTGATTGCCGGACCGGCCTGCCCTACTACGGCTTTCCCGGTGGGCGAGCTTACCGCTGATCCTTTGCAGATGTACCTCATGGACATTTTCACCATATCTCTGAACCTCGTAGGAATGCCCGGTATGAGTCTTCCAGTTGGTATTGGTAAAGATACCAACATGCCTGTAGGACTCCAGCTCATGGGTCCTGCATTTGGAGAAACAACCATGCTTCAAGCTGCCCATGTACTTGAAAAGAATCTTCCAGAGTTCTCCAAACCCAAAATGGTTTAATTTTTTAAAGCTCTAAGTTTACTAAAATCAACTTATAAAAAAAGCCCGCATTTCATATGAAATGCGGGCTTTATAATGAGCATTAAATCGAATTATTTAACTGCGCCTGGTTCAAAACCGATTTTGGAAATTACTTCCTTGATTTTGGCTTCATCGACCGGTGTAGTTTCCTCGTAAGACGCTTCTGCTTTTTCAAGACTCACGCTGACGTTTTTAAGACCTTCGATACCGTTTAAAGCCTTAGTAACGGAAGCAACACAATGCGGACAGCTCATACCTTTGACTTCTACAGTTTTCATAATTTCTCCCTAATTATTATCCAGCCACTCAACAGCTTCGGCTAAATTCAAGGAGCCGGTGTAAATGGCTTTTCCTGAAATAGCACCTTCAAGCCCTTTAGAAGCAAGCGGATATAAATTAATGATATCTTCAAGAGTAGCAACGCCGCCTGCGGCAATCACAGGAAGCTTTGTCTTAGCACAAAGTTTAGCAAGACCGCTGACATTAACACCGGATTCCATGCCGTCTCTACTGATATCCGTATAAATAATAAAAGCAGCGCCATCCGCTTCCATACGAGGAATAATGTCGTAAATGGAGATTCCGGCGTCTTCAACCCAGCCGCGTGATTTCAGTTTACCATCGACAGCATCAAGCGAAACGCCGATCTGCCCGGGAAAACGAGCACACAGCTCTGCAAACATTTCTTCGTTTTCAAGAGCCATCGTTCCGATAATTAAACGCTTAACTCCGGCTTCAATATATTTTGCTGCAGTTTCGATATCCCTGATTCCGCCGCCAAGCTGAACAGGAATACTCAATTGCGAACAAATTTGCTTTATAAGATCAAAGTTCTTTGGAACACCGCTGAAAGCACCGTCAAGATCTATAACATGAAGATAACGAGCTCCCTGATTTTCCCAGAAAACAGCTTGTGCTACAGGATCTTTACCAAATACAGTGACAGCATCAGCCTGTCCCTGAGCAAGACGAACGCACTGTCCGTCTTTAATATCAACAGCAGGAAAAATAATCATAAACCAAGCTCCGTAAGTCCATTCTGAAGAGCTTCATCAGCAAGATAAAGGCCAGTCACCCACTTACCGCCTCTGTCAAAAAATTTGTCGGCTTGCAACATATTTTCCATAAGGGTTTGCTGGGTTTCGTCAAAGTGATATCTTCTGACAATGCGCTTGTTATTAACATCGATGAGAAAAAGATCGATAACGATAGATGCGGGTTGAATGTTTAAGTCAGCCTTTTGCATTCCGCGAAGATCCTGCCAGAACAAAACCTGCGGAACAAGGATATAATCAGCAGCCATGCACTTACCTACTTTAACCCAGTAACTGAAAGCGGCTTCGCGCCTTGTTCCCATATTTTCAAAAACTTCAATTTCCTGACACTGGCGGGTAATAGCAGGACGGGCATACCCCGTAACTCCGTGCTTTCCTAAAACTTCTACCAGTTTGTCATCAAGTTCTTTTAAAACTTTCTTATCAACAGGATTTCCTTCTATAGGCAGATATCCTGCAAGAAGCTCCCAGTTGAAGACAGGATTGGTAAAACCAGCAACCGCAATCGTTCCGATCGGCCGGGGAAGTTGGACAAGGCTGCTTTTACTCTGACAACCGATAAGAGGCAAAATCAGGAAGCAAACCAAAAAAACCGGAATAAATCGTTTCATCAGTCAAGACTCCCCTTTGTGCTTGGTAAGCCTTTTCTTTCTACAGACAGAGCCTGCTTAAAGGCCAAACCAAGAGCTTTAAAAGCACCTTCTAAAAGATGATGCCCATTACGGCCGTATTCAAATTTAATATGTAAATTCATTCCGGCCTTAAATGCCAGAGATTTAAAAAATTCCCGCCATACATCACGTTCATCCCCAGCAATTACAGCTGGAAGAATATCATCATTATATACTAGATAAGCTCTGCCGGAAAGATCAATTACCACTTCAACTAAAGCTTCATCCATAGGAACTTTAGCGAACCCGATCCGGTTTATACCTTTTTTATCACCCATGGCTTCCGATAGAGCCTGTCCTAAAACAAGCGCGATATCTTCAAGAGTATGATGGCTGTCAATCTCAAGATCACCCTTGCATTTAAGAGTGAGATCAAATCCCGCCCAAAAAGACATAAGGGTAAGCATATGATCGGCAAACCCAACTCCGGTAGAAATATCAGTACGGCCTTCACCGTCAATATTTACCGAAAGGGAAATATCAGTTTCTTTTGTAGTCCGGGCAATCGATGCAGATCTAGTAGACAAACCAACCTCTCTTAAGCATGGCAATCATAATGATTGCCGTTACATTTCTATCATATCCTCGTCATAGCCGGGATTTTTATCATCACTATCTTTTTTGCTCTGTTTTTTTTCATTCTCAGGACCATCGACAGTTTTATCAGCTTCAACATCAGAAGAAGAAGAGGCTGTCGCGCCGCCGTTCCCACCATCGTCATCAGGACCTGAATCTTTCGGATCTTTGCCGGCAGCTTTAGCGTTGGCGTTGGCTTCCAAACGTCCTCCCTTTTTACCGAAAAAGTACGAAGTCCAGATACCTATTTCGTATAATAAAATAAGAGGGATGGCCATAAGAGTCTGGGTTATCACGTCCGGAGGAGTCAAAATGGCAGAACAGATAAAGGCTACAAGGATTGCATATTTACGCTTCTCACGCAGCCAAGTGTGAGTAACAAGACCAAGGCGTGCAAGGAAGAATATAAACAGAGGCAATTCGAATATGACCCCGAAAGCAAAAAGCAATTTCAACGAAAAAGATAAATATTCGCGAAGTGTAGGCATAGGGCGAATGAATTCATCCGCAAAACCCATAAAAAATTCACACCCAAAAGGAAATACAACGTAATAACCGAATAAAGCCCCGCCAACAAAGAAACAAGCAGACAAAAATGCTAGTGGAATCATCCACTTACGTTCATGTTCATAAAGTCCGGGGGCAATGAACCCCCATATTTGAGAAAAAATATACGGAGATACGAGAAAAATACCGGCCACAAAGGACACTTTAAGATAAGTAACAAACCCTTCAGGCAGTGAGGTAAAAATCAGAGTGGAATGCTCAGGTAAAACAGCTACCAGCGGGGCCATAAGCAACGAAAACAAAGGCTTTGCAAATGAATAACAGGCAAGAAAACCGACTCCGCAAGCAATAAAAATTCTAATAAAACGTCTGCGCAATTCATCCATGTGCTGAAGAAAAGTCATAGCAGGCTCATCTTCATCACCTTCGTCAGCTTCGCCCTGTTCATCAGAGTCTTTGCTTTCGGCAGGCAGATCAGTTGAATCTACATCTTCACCGTCAACAGCACTATCTTCAGCGGAACTTGAAGAAGTTGCGCTCTCGCTTTCGGATTCAGAACCATCACTGGAAGATTCGATTTTTTCGCGACCTTCAGACGTTTCAGTATCTTCCAGTTTTTTTTGATCTTCCGGCTCTTCCGAGCTTACTTCACGAGATTCTTTTTCATCTCCGCTCATGCCTTCTTACCTTCAGCTTCTGAGTCCGCAGCAGCTTCAACAATTACTTCTTCTTCCACAGGTCCGGAGTTTTCTTCAGGTTTCAAAGTTTCAGCTTTAGCTTTTGCTGCTTCAGCTTCACGGGCTTTGTCCATAGCTTCAACTTCAGCTTTTCTACGAGCTTCTTCTTTTGCGCGATCTTCTTTGGCCTGTCTTTCATTATCAGCAGCAGCTACTTCTGCGTCTAAAGTACTTTTAACATCGTGAGACATTTTTTTTACTTCGGAAAGACCTCTGCCAAGGTTTTTAATGAGTTCGGGAAGTTTTTGAGGTCCGATGATAATCAGAGCTACAACCAAAATGACGATAAGTTCTGTTGTACCGATTCCGAACATATTATTTCCTTAATTCGTTATGGCAAAAAACCATGTATACGCTATAAGCCTATACGGGACTCATATTTGGAATCCCGTATAGGCTTTTCATGAATTGTTGAGACCTTGTACCTGATTTCTAAAACTTTTTCTACGCCTTAAGAGGAAGTAAATTTACTCCCACTCAATCGTTGCCGGTGGCTTGGAAGAGATATCAAGAACAACCCTGTTGACACCCTTAACTTCATTAATGATTCTATTGGACATACGAGCAAGAATATCATTAGGGAGACGGCTCCAGTCAGCAGTCATGGCATCGATACTGTCTACCAGTCTTAAAGCAATTACATGCTCATAAGTACGGTCATCGCCCATAACACCTACAGTCTTGAGCGGAAGCAGAACTGCAAACCCCTGCCACATCTTACGATACCAGCCGGTAGCATGAAGTTCATGCTGAACAATTCTGTCTGCCTGGCGCAATATTTCAAGGCGTTCATCAGTGACCTCGCCGAGAATACGAATGGCAAGTCCTGGACCTGGGAACGGCTGACGCCAAGTGATATGTTCAGGCAGTCCAAGCTCAGTAGCAACTTTGCGAACTTCATCTTTAAAAAGTTCACGAAGAGGCTCCACAAGCTTAAGGTCCATATGTTCCGGAAGTCCGCCGACATTATGGTGCGACTTAATTACAGCTGAAGGGCCTTTAAATGATTCAGATTCGATAACATCAGGGTACAGAGTTCCCTGCGCAAGGAACTTAACATTTTTAAGAGCCTGTGCTTCTTCGTTAAAAACATCAATAAAAGTGTAGCCTATAAGTTTGCGTTTCTTTTCAGGGTCATCGACACCCTTAAGTTTATCAAGAAACAACCTTGCTGCATCAACGCATTTTACGTTCAGGTCAAAGTGCTCACCAAGGAAGTCGATAACTTCTTCCCGTTCATGCATGCGCAGTAAACCGTTATCAACGAAGATACAATGCAATCTTTTACCTATTGCTTTATGAAGCAAAACAGCAACAACATTTGAATCTATGCCGCCTGAAAGGCCGAGAACAACCTGTGCATCACCAATCTTTTCACGCATTTCTTTAATGGTGTTTTCCACAAAAGAAGACATAGACCAGTCAGCTTTGAGACCTGCAATTTTAAATACAAAATTGGAAATAATAGTATTTCCGCATTCAGTATGGGCAACTTCAGGGTGGAACTGCAAAGCATAGATCTTGCGCTCCTCATTAGCCATTGCTGCAAAAGGAATACTTTTAGTTGTTCCGCAGATTTTAAAACCTTCAGGAATAGATTCAACCCGGTCACCGTGGCTCATCCATACTGTCAGTTTTTCAAGATCATCAATACCCTGCCACAACTCACATCCACCGGTACCGCAGAAATCAGCGCGGCCGTATTCTCTATTTTCAGAGGAGACAACTTTTCCGCCCAAAGTATGGGTTAAAAGCTGCATGCCGTAGCAAATACCGAGAATAGGCACATTCATTTCAAGATATGCGGGATCAAGCTGCGGAGACTCAGCATCAAGAACTGATGAAGGTCCACCGGAAAGAATAAGTGCTCCGGGATTCAGAGCTTTGATCTTTTCAGGATCAACATTACAAGGATGAATTTCGGAATATACACCCACTTCGCGTATTCTGCGAGCGATGAGCTGCGTAAACTGGGACCCGAAGTCCAGAATAATTATTTTATTTTCGTGCTTCATAAAGACTCCTGACTTTAATTAGTAAGCATCAACTCTATAGTTGGGAGCTTCTTTAGTGATAATTACATCGTGAACATGGCTCTCTTTAAAACCGGCCGAAGTCATCGAAGTAAACTGAGCCTTTTCATGCAGTTCTTTCACAGTACCGCACCCGACATATCCCATACCGGACCGAAGGCCGCCGATCATCTGATAAATACTTTCAGAAACAGGCCCCTTGTAAGGAACGCGTCCGACAATACCTTCAGGAACAAGTTTGTTAGTATCGTTCTGGAAGTAACGGTCAGAACTACCCTGCTTCATAGCATCGATTGATCCCATGCCGCGGTACAGCTTATAGCTACGACCCTGATAAAGAACTTTTTCACCCGGGCTTTCATCAGTTCCGGCAAACATCGACCCCATCATAACGGTGTTAGCTCCGGCTGCAAGAGCCTTCACAACATCACCGGAGAACTTAATGCCTCCGTCTGCGATGACACATACACCCCTATCCTGACAAGCTCTGACAGCTTCCATGATTGCAGTAATCTGCGGAACGCCGACACCGGCAACAACACGTGTTGTGCAAATTGACCCTGGTCCGATTCCTACTTTCACAGCATTAACTCCGGCATCAGCAAGAGCCATTGCTCCGGAATAGGTAGCAATATTACCACCGACAATCTGTGTATCAGGGAAGCAGGAACGAAGTTCTTTTATGCTGTCCAGAATATTTTTGGAATGACCATGCGCAGAATCAAGAGCAAGAAAGTCTACACCGGCATCAACAAGAGCTGAACTGCGCTCCATGAAATCACGACCGATGCCGATTGCAGCACCTACGCGAAGTCTGCCGCGCGAATCTTTTGCAGCATTCGGGTATTGTTTTACTTTGTCGATATCTTTAATGGTGATAAGGCCGGTAAGTTTATTGTCTTCATCAACAACTAAAAGTTTTTCAATACGGTTCTGATGGAGAAGTCTTTTGGCTTCTTCAAAAGCAATTCCGTGCTGAACAGTAATAAGATTACGACTGGTCATGACTTCAGAAACAAGAGTGTCTCTGTCTTTTACAAAGCGAACATCACGGTTAGTGATAATACCTGCAAGGTGTTCACCTTTTACTACAGGAAAGCCTGAAATTTTAAATTCAGCCATAAGGTCAAGAGCTTTACCGACTGTATCTTCCGGATGAACGATAATAGGGTCTGTGACCATACCGCTTTCAGATTTTTTAACTTTCTCAACTTCGCGGACCTGATCTCTGATACTCATGTTCTTGTGAACAACACCGACTCCACCATGGCGAGCCATGGAAATAGCCATCTGAGATTCAGTAACAGTATCCATTGCGGCACTGAGCAGCGGTATTCCGAGAGTTATCTCTTCTGTCAGTTTGGCGGAAACGTCCACCTTATCGGGAAGCACTTCCGAATAGGCAGGCAAAAGCAGAACATCGTCAAAAGTCAAAGCCTGGCCAACTACCTTTTCCATATTTCCCTCACATATGATTTTAAACTACTAGCTAAAAGAAAAGAGAAACCATTACACTATGATTCCTCTCAAACCCTGCCAGCCTTTCACAGGTAATACAGCAGGGTTGCTGCAAGTAGCAAATTGTTTATGACTGGATTTTCGACCAGTCAGAATTTATTAAGAAATTATCCTATATTACTATATACTTTTTTGCCTCTGATTCAATCGATAAAAAAAAGTATTTAAAAGTAGATGGCCCCGCGTATCTGCGGGGCCATCTTTTGTCAACTCTAAAGTCCTAAATAAGCTTTTTTAACATCCTCGTTCGCCAGCAGATTTTCACTGGTGTCAGAGAGCGTTATCTCCCCGTTTTCCATAACATAACCTCGATGAGCAGTCTTTAATGCGAGGTTTGCATTCTGTTCAACAAGGAAAACGGTTGTTCCACTTTCTTTGTTAATTTTTTTAACTATTTCAAAAATTTGCCGAATAATTAACGGAGCAAGTCCAAGTGAAGGCTCATCCAGAAGAAGAAGCTTCGGTCTGGCCATTAAAGCGCGAGAAATAGCGAGCATTTGCTGCTCACCACCGGAAAGATTTCCGCCGAGCTGTTTTCTGCGCTCATAAAGAATAGGAAAAAGTTTAAAAGCAAGATCCATATCTTCTTTGATTCCGGCTTTATCATCCCGTAAAAAAGCACCCATATCCAGATTCTCGGTTATGGTCAGATCAGGAAAAATAAGACGCCCTTCCGGAACCTGAGATATTCCCATTTTAACTATTTTATCAGGGCTCATTTTATGAATGGGTTGCCCCTCATATAATACTTCACCTGATCTGGGAGGAACTACTCCGCTGATAGTCATGAGGGTTGTGGTCTTGCCTGCTCCGTTGGCTCCGATCAAAGTGATTATTTCACCTCTGGCAACCTCGATATTTATATTTCTGAGAGCCTGAATGTTGCCGTAGTAGGTATTAATATTTTTAAGCTTAAGCATCTAAATCTTCTCCGAGATAAGCCTTGATTACAGCGGGGTTCTCGCTGATCTCCTTAGGAGTTCCGTGAGCAATTTCCCTACCGTATTCAAGAACGAATAACCGGTCTGAAAGACTCATAACCATTTTCATATCATGTTCAATCAGAAGAACTGAAATATTATGTTTCTTTTTAATAGAAACAATCAGATCTTCAAGTTCAAGAGTCTCCTGCGGGTTCATTCCGGCAGCAGGTTCATCAAGAAGGAGTAGAAACGGATCAGTCGCCAAAGCTCTTGCAATTTCAAGACGCCGCTGCGCACCATAAGGCAAGTTGCAGGCCAGCTCGTCTGAAAAACCATCCAGCCCCAGCTCTTTCAGCAGCTCATAACTTTTAATTATGGTTTCCCGTTCTTCCCTTTTTGTACCGGGACCACGGAAAACGGCTCCGATGAAACTGGCCTTTGTACGGCAGTGACATCCGATCATAACATTTTCAATAACACTCATTGAGGGAAAAAGACGAATATTCTGAAAGGTTCTAGCCATCCCCATTTCTGTAACATGGTTCGGCTTCATACCGTTTATTCTTTTGAACCCCTTACCGGCGGGATCAATCTTCACATCTCCCAAAGTAGGAGTATAAATTCCGGTAATGCAATTGAAAAATGTGGTCTTTCCAGCTCCGTTAGGACCGATAAGAGCTACAATCTCTCCTTCGCGCACATCAAGATTAACATCATCAAGAGCTCTAAGCCCCCCGAAGTCTTTACAGACACCGGTAACTTCAAGCACGGTTCTTTTTTCATTACTCATTGGATTCACCTAAAGCTTTCCTGACGGCTTTGATATCAATTTTCCGTCGTACATCTCTAATAAGCCCCTGCGGCCTGAAGACCATTACCAGCACCATTGTAGCTCCGAAGACAAGCATGCGGTATTCGGAAAAGGCTCTGAGATATTCAGGAAGAAGAATAAGTACCAATGCACCGAGGATAACCCCCAGAATTGACCCCATTCCACCGAGAACAACTATTGACAGAATGATTGCAGACTCAAGAAATGTAAAACTTGCCGGATTAATAAATGAAGTCTTCGCAGCGAAAACAACACCGACCAGTCCGGCCCATGTGGCTCCAAGAGCAAACGCCATCAGCTTTGTCTTAACTTTATCTATTCCCATGGCCTGACATGCTATTTCATCTTCACGAAGAGCCTGCCATGCTCGGCCTATTCTAGAATTCTTTAATCTGTTCACAATAAAAATTGTGAATATAACAAGTACAATCATCATATAGTACATGAAATGGATCGAGCTTGAGAGGCCGGTGAAAAGGCCGAAAAAATCAGGACGGGGGATGTTTGAGATACCGCTCGGACCGTGTGTAAAATCACCCCAGTTTTCAAGAATAAGGCGAATGATTTCACCGAAGCCAAGAGTTACAATGGCAAGATAGTCTCCCCTGAGTCGCAGTACGGGAAAACCGAGCAGAATTCCGCAGAGAGCTCCGAGCAGAGCCCCGATAGGCAAGGCAAACCAGAAATTCACTCCCCAATATAAATTCATAAGCGCGTAGGAATAAGCACCTACCGCATAAAAAGCCACATAACCTAGATCAAGAAGACCTGCCAACCCGACAACAATGTTAAGACCAAGACCAAGCACAACATAAATGAGTGCTGAGATCATGATATTGACCTGATACATTGAAAAAAGTTCGGGGAAAAGCAGTGCAAAAATCAAAATACCGGCAAGCAGAGGGTAATACACAGCCGGATTAGCAAAAATTCTACTTAATACGGTAGCCTGTTCTTCGCCGGATTCCTCATCAACTTTTCTACCTTCTTCCTTTTTGCGAATCATGAAACGCCAAAGATAAGAAAGGAAAAAAGTACAGATACCAACGTATAAAACTCTTTCCAATCGCCATATAACAACATTCTCAATTGAGTCCACAAAGACCCCCATAATAGGCAGGACCAGGAACATGAACCACAATGAGACTAATAATGATTTTTTCAAGCCTTCCATATTGCAAACAATCCGTTTTTATCTATTAAATCGGCAGAACGCCGTACGCGCGGTCTGAATCATAAGGGACATCTGTGCCGATTAAACCTTCTGAACAGGAGCCTTGCCAAGTAAACCAGAAGGCCTGAAAATAAGAATAATTACCAGCAGTGCAAACGCGAATACATCTTCATAATCACTTGAGACATATCCGGTGCAGAAGCTTTCAGTCCAGCCGAGAATAAGTCCGCCGAGTACAGCTCCCGGAATGGAACCGATACCGCCGAGAACTGCGGCCGTAAAAGCTTTAATACCTGCGATAAAACCAATGAAAAAGTTGATCTGCCCTATGTGAGATCCAATAAGAACTCCACCGACGGCAGCCAAAGACGAGCCGATAATAAAAGTGGCCGATATGACCTGATCAACGTTGACGCCGACGAGCATTGCCATTTTACGGTTCTGAGCCGTGGCGCGCATAGCTTTGCCCATTCTGGTGAACTTGATGAACAAGCTGAGTGCTATCATTACGACAGCTGCAACTACAATTATAAGAAAGTCTGACGAACCTATCACCGACGAATACTTTTCAAGAAAAGCAAATTCCGGTGTAAGTTTTGGAAATGACAGAAAATCAGAAGTCTGTGAAAGCATTACATAGTTTTGAAGGAAAATAGACATACCGATTGCGGAAATGAGAGGAGAAAGCCTCGGAGCATTTCTAAGAGGGCGGTAAGCTATTTTTTCAAGAGTATATCCGTAAGCAGCAGCGTAAACAACGGCAGCCATACTTGCCAAAACCATAATAGAAACCGCGGGAAATCCAAAACTTGTAAGAACACCCGCAACAATCATCCCCACAAAAGCACCGATCATGTAAACTTCACCATGGGCAAAGTTAATTAACTCGATGATTCCGTAAACCATGGTATAGCCAAGTGCTATAAGCGCGTAAATACTTCCCCGAGTAAGGCCGCTGAAAAATAGTTCCCAAAAATAATCCATTTAAGTTCCTGCTGAATCACGATCAGGAGGACAGACTTTAACGCCTGTCCTCCATAACCGATTTTAATTTAAATAATTCGAATTGGAGTTATTTAACTTCCTGATATGCGCCGTCTTTGACCTGATACATTGAAAAACCGACACCGATAGCATCACCCTTTGAATCGAACTTAATCTTTCCGACAGGAGTTTCAACTTCATGAGTGCGCAGAGCTTCAACGATCTTATCATAGTCAGTTGAACCGGCTACTTCAATCGCTTTCAAGAGAGCCTGAGTTGCGGAATATGCTTCAAAGAAGAATGCGCCAGGTTCGTCATCATGAGTTGCTTTATACTGATCAAGAGCAACCTTATACATAGGGTTTCCAGTGATATCGCGAGGACCTGTTGCGTATACACCTTCAGAAGCTTCACCGGCAACGTCGATAAATTTCTGAGCCTTAACGCCGTCATCTGAAATGAAAGGAATTGTTAATTTCTTTTTACGGATCTGAGATACAATTTTGGAAGCTTCAGGATGGTAACCACCGAATACAACACCGTCTGCGCCGGAAGCTTTAATCTTCTGAACTACAGCTGAATAGTCAACTGCGCCTGGAGTAACTCCTTCAAAAAGGACTACTTCTGCTTTACCGGACTTTTCGATGTATTCTTTAGCAAACTCTGCAAAACCTTTACCGTAATCACCCTTATCATGGATTACAGCAATTTTTTTAAGTCCGAGTGAACCGATAGCGAAATTTGTAGCAAGAGCAGCCTGAGCATCATCAGAAGCAATTGTTCTGAAGAAGTTAGGATAATCGCCGCTCTGTGTCAGAGGAGGATTTGTTGCGGAAGGAGACATACAAACAAGGTTTGACTCTTTATAGATAGGAAGAGCGGCCTTGGTAGCTCCAGAGCAGATGTGACCGAGTACTACTGTAGCTTTATCGGAAACAAGTTTAAATGCAGCGTTTGTTGCAAATTCAGGTTTACACTGATCATCCTGACTGGAAATAACAACCTGAGCTCCATTAACTCCGCCTGCATCATTAACGGCCTTAACAACAAGCTTTGCAGCTTCAAGTGAAGGTAAACCGTAAGAAGCAAGGTCACCACTGTGGGCCCCGGCAACACCGAGAATGATTGTTTTAGCAGAAGCTTCTGCTTTTTTTGCTCCACCGAATGCACCGATACCGACGGTCAGCATCAATGCACATGACAAGACCAGCAATGAACGTTTCATCATAACACTCCTTGACTGCAATTTTTAAGGGTTTGTACCCCAAGTTACTAAATTCGTGATCATTAAATATTAAGCAGTATAAAATAAAACACGAAAACCATACCATAGCTCAGTAAGGCTGAGCGACCTTAAAATTTCAAAACATGGAAACATTATCAAAAGCTGATATCCCTTCCGGCAAGATGGAAATCAGATTTTCTATTAGATAAATCCCAAATCTCAGTAAATAAATTAGCTAACATTAAGCATGTTTGTCAATAACATGGTTCTTAAAACGAATAAAATAAGGTGGAATTTACAAAAAAAACCAAATTACACGGTTTAATTTAAAAAAAAGATATAAAACATATAACAAATTTAAAACGCCAGCTGAATAAATAACGTATTTGTAAAGACAAAAAAAAGGAATCCGCTATAAAAGCGAATTCCTTTAATTTAATTATTCTTCTTGAACCTTTTTCTTTAATTCTTCTTCTGCATGAGTTTTCATGTCCGGCGTGGCTTTGGGATTTGCGATAATCTTTCTGAAGTGTTCATCAGCATCTTCATGAGCATGAAGATAGTATTTTTTAATAATTCCGGCATTAAAATTAGCCATGGAATCATCAGGGTCAACTTCCAGAATTTTATCAAATTCTTTAGCCGCCTTATCAAACTGTTCCGCCTGATAGTAGCACATCCCAAGACCCATCAGAGCATTTGTATTGGTAGGTTCATTTGCTACAACCTTTTCAAAAAAGGTTTGTGCACGGTCATAGGCTCGGATCATCATAAAAGCATTTGCAAGATCAAGCTGAACTTTCATATCCTCAGGATTTGCGCGCATACTATCCATAAGTTTACGGATTTCTTTCATGCTTTCGCCCAAAGCTTCCTGATTCATGCCCATACCGGATGATTTACTTTCCTGCTGAAATTCAACCTTATTACCGGGATGGTTCATACGATAGGTCAGCGATGACACAAAAATTACAAGCAGAGCAACTCCAAGCAACCATACGACAATTTTTTGCCCGCCGCCTAGTCCAAAACCTGCGCCGACCGGATTTATCTGTTGTCTATTTGTCATTATCTAATATCTCCAGCTGAGCTATGCGCCGTTCCATGGCAACACCTTTGGCCGCGATAAAAGCGAGATATCCGGCAATTCCTATCCATACAGCAATATTTGCGATAAGCAGGTATGTTTCATTTATCATATATAATAACTCCTGATATTATTCATTATCCCAGACCAGCCGGGCATCAATCTTTCCGGCAAGACGGGCTTGACGAAAACGGACGACCAGCAAGACCAGCCATAGAAGTCCAAAAGCTGAAATATTAACCAGCAATGTGGTCAACATTTCAGGAGCCATTCCGCCTCCTTTGGCCCCGAGCACCGCAGGATGTACACTTCTCCAAAGTCGCGCTGAATAGAAGACGAGAGGAACATCAACAAAGGCAACAATACCGAGTACAGCGCATACTAAAGATCTGCGTTCAGCAGACATGGGTGAAGTTCTGAGGACCAGATAAGCAGCATAAACAAACCACATTATAAGTGTTGTGGTAAGTCTGGGGTCCCATGTCCACCAGACATTCCATGCCGCACGTCCCCATAAAGAACCTGTTATAAGTGCAAGGCCGCTGAAAACAACTCCGATTTCAGCTGCGGCTCCAGCCATATAATCAAACTTGATATCTCTTTTAAGCAAATACATCGCACTGAAAATAAAGACCACGAAAAAACTGATCATGGCCCATACCGCCATAGGCATATGAATGTAGAATATTTTCTGCACCAATCCCATAGTCATCTCGATCGGAGCATAGATCCAGATGAAGTATTGCCCGATACACAGGGCAATGCCGGTAATCAGCGCAACAATTGCAAGACTCATTTAACGCTCCGTAGTACAGTTATATTTTTATACATGAACATATTACTGTTCACCACTATATACAAAAGGAAAGAGAATAAGGCCGGCTCCGCTGAACAACGCGGATGAAGAAAAAATAATCCCCAGCCACGATGATTGATCAAGAGCCTCGACTCCTGAAAAAACAGAAGTCATCAATTGTATTGAGCCGAGCAGAATAGGCAGAAGCAGAGGAAAGAGAATAACTGACAAAAGCGATTCCCGCGCGGCTTGCCCCTGAGAGATTGCACCAAGCAATGCTCCAAGCGAAACAAGCCCCCAATCCGCTGCTAAAACGACAATTGCAAAAAATGCAAAAGAGCCGTTTAAATCCTGACCTAAAAACACAATTGTAGCCGGAAGAAATACCAGCTGTGAACACAGCAGCAGTACTAATCCTGCTAAACCTTTTCCGAACCAGATAGCATGAAGCGGGACGGGTGAAGACAGCAGCCCCAATCTTGCCTCATTTGATTCTTCCATAGAAAACAAAGTATTAAAAACCAATACCAGCCCGAAGGATGAAGCCAGCCAAAATATAGCTGACGCAGCCTGAGCTTCTATAAGTTGTCCCGCCGGACGCGAAAGACTGAAAACAAAGATAAGCAAAAGTCCTAAAAGAACTGCTTGCGTTAACCCCTGTCCTCCGCCGACCGACAGTTTTAGATCTTTGGCAGCAATGGTCAGTCCCCGTTTCAGCATACCTTCCCTCCGAGAACTGTTTCCGGATCAAAATCAACCGCAGAACCGAGATACTCAAGCTTGTTACTTGCAAGACCGAGTATTCTATCAGCAAGTGTCATATCATGATTCACATCATGGCTAATCCAGACAACCGCCGCGCCCCGGTCACGCAGAGCTACAACTTCTTCACGGAGAAGACGGAGCGAACTTTGATCGAGCCCTGTTCCCGGTTCATCTAAAAAGAGAAGATCAGGATCAATCAGAAAAACCCGCGCCAGATTAAGACGCTGTGCCATTCCTCGTGAAAAGGAACCGGCAAGTTCTTCTGCGGCTCTTTCAAGACCGACTCTGCGCAGCAAAGTCATAAGTTCATCGCGGGATGGAGAAAGACCATACATGGAAGCCCAGAAAGACAGATTTCTTAAAGCACTGAGCCGCGGATAAATAAATGTGGAATGCCCGAGATAAGCTGTTTTCTCAGGAGCGGTAATAATCTCTGCTGATCCTGCCGAAGGGCGTGACAGCCCCGCCATGATTTTTAACAAAGTTGTTTTACCAGCACCGTTGCGCCCGACCACAAGGAGAATTTCCCCCCTGCGCACATCGCAACTCACATTCTTAAATATCAGCCTTGTGCCAAAAAGTTTGGCAGCATTGCGCACTTTAAGGGCTATACTTTCATTGTTTTCCACTTAAAGCCGCCTTAACTTAAACGAGTCTTCCTGAACGAAACCAGCCCGAACAGACACATCAAAGTACCCCCGATCCACATCCAGTTGATCAAAGGATTCACGCTTACTTTAATCGTTACTGCGCCTTTTTCGTCAACACCGAGCAGGACACCGTAAATTTCATCACCGAGCCCGGGGATAACAGAGACCTCCGCAAACGGCTGAGGGAAATTACGGTATATTCGACGTTCAGGATTCAAGAGCCCGACATGCTTACCATCTTTGGTTACTTCAACAAGTGATGCAATCTTAGCAATTGCCGGAGTCTGACTTTCTGAATATTCTTTAAAAGTTAAGGTATAATCTGCGATCTGAGCACTTTGGCCTTTACTGAGCACAAACTCACCCACAACTTGATTAGGTCCAGACCATGCAACACCGAGAAAAACGAGCGCGACACCGAAGTGAATGCCGTAGATTCCCATAGTTGAGGTAACTTTGCGGACCTCTGGTATAAAAATAAATACTCCGACAATCCCGACAAGCGCAGCAATGGCCGCCGCAGATGTAATGAGACCTAACGGATGATGCAATCCTGCCATCCAGCTGACAGCCAGTCCGCAGATAAAGGCGGCAATGACAAGAGCAAGTCCACGCTTATCTCTGATTCCTTCTTTCCAGCTGAGCCATGGGCATACAGCAAAAAGAAGAATCAACAAAGTGAACAGCGGCAGACATACGCGGTTATAAAAATTAGCTTCAAGACCAACAGGATTTGAACTCCACATCTTGCTGATGACGGGCCACATTGTGCCCAAACCAACAATCAGTCCAAGTGCAAGTAACGCCCATGCGGCTATTACAAGTAATCCCTGCCTGCTTCCGAGGTTGGAAAGAGACTTCGAATCCTGACGCTGTCCGATAAACAGAACCAGTACAGTCAAACCAAGGGAGGATAGCATAAATAAAGCAAGCGGAAGCCCTACCCCTCCTTCACCGAAAGCGTGAAGAGACTGAACAACTCCGCTCCGGACCAGATATGTTCCGAAAATACAAAGCAGGAAAGTAAGACTCATTAAAAAGACATTTGTCTTTTGCAGAGCCTTCCGCCTTAGTTCAATAATTGCGGTGTGCATAAAGGCAGTCGCACTGAGCCATGGAATAAGCGAAGCATTTTCAACTGGATCCCATGCCCAGTATCCGCCCCATCCCAGTTCCATATAAGACCACCAGCCGCCGAGAATAATTCCGGCTGTGAGAAAAACCCAAGCAAGAATATTCCAGTTACGACAAAACCTGACCCATGACTTTGTTTCACCGCAAATAAATGCAGCAAGAGCAAGAGCTGCAGGACTTGTAAAAGCTGCGTAGCCGAGAAATAGAAGAGGTGGATGAAAAATCATGCCCGGATTTCTGAGCAATGGATTAAGACCTCTACCGTCAGTCGGAACAGGAACAAGTTCCATAAAAGGACTGGACCAGCATGTCACTATTAAAAGGAAAAAAGCCATCACGATCATGTAAAACAGCCAGTAATAAAGGCGTGTTTTTTCAGAGAATTCATTAAAAATTTGAAATCTTGAAAAAATTACACCCATAGCAGCTATGGAGAAAATCCAGAAAAGCAAAGACCCTTCTGCTCCGGCCCAAAGGGCAGTAATTGTGTAAAAAAGAGGCAATGTATTATCTACATGTTCGTAGACATACATGTATGAATAATCACTGCTGAGCAGAGCTATGGTCAGAATCACAGTTGCAATTGTAACAAATCCAGCCACAACAAGATTAGCTCTGTCTAACAACACAAGCACATTGCGCCTGCCTGTAAGCAGTGAAAGACAGGCATATGCCCCAGCTCCAAGCGAGGCCAAGAGTGCAAGCAAAAGCATCAGATTGGCAATAATTTGCATATTATATCGACTCCATGAATGGATATTTAAATCAAGCAGTTAAACATAAAAAATCCTGACAGGTTGACTTACCCCTGACAGGATCATTTTAAAATCAAAGTTACCCTTTACGATTTTTCGACTGGTATTTTGACGGGCACTTAGTTATCAATGAATTGGCTTTAAACGCCTTGTTCCCATTGATAAAAGCACCTTCAACGATAACTTCAGCTGCAACCTTAAATGTATCAGGAACAGCACCGCGGTATTCAACACGAATACTCTGGCTTGGATTTTTTTGATCTGTAAGATCAAAAGTCACACCAAGACCGCCGTTAGTTCTTTCAATATTTTGAGGGCCGACCTTACCGAAAAGTCTGGATTGCCCAAGATGACTTTCATCCATGGCAAGAGCTTCCGAAACGTTGAGAAAGTATACACTGTCCTGAGAAAGCCCAGAATAAACAAGCCATCCCAGTCCACCCAGAAAAAGTATCAAGGCGGCAATATAAACGCCTTTTCCGCTTTTTTTGGCCATATTGTTCTCCGTTATATTCTAAATGTCAGAGGTTTTATTTCTCCGATTGACAATAAGTTTTTCTCTTCTCTTGTGAGCAAGTTCGCGCATGTCTACAACCTGATCGGTCTCATCTACAATCTCGCTCCCGAGAATTTCTTCCATTACATCTTCAAGAGTGACAACGCCGGACATTCCTCCATACTCGTCGAGCACAACAAATAAGTGCATGCGACTTTCAAGAAATTTAACCAGCAGTTTGTCGAGGGTGATATTTTCAAGTACAAATCGGACAGGTTTCATCAACTCAGAGAGTTTGATTTCATCCTTATCATCTGCAAGAGCTTCAAAAACAAGCCGCCTGTAGATGACTCCTACGACTTCCTCAGAATTATCACCTTCATACACAGGAATACGACTATGAGGCCATGCACTGTACTTTTCATGCGCCTCAGCGACGGTCATGTCAGTGGGCAGGGAAAACACTACAGTCCGGGGGGTCATAATTTGCTCCACAATCTTGTCGTCCAACGACAGGATGTTAGCAATTGAGAGGGCTTCATAAGGTTTAATCGCCCCGGATTTTCGAGTTAAGCTGACCATTGCTCTGATGTCATCTTCCGTAACCTGCGGTCCTTTGCTCCCCCTGCTTACAAGGCGGGCAAGAAATCCACACACCCAAATAACTGGAGAAAATATCCAGACCATTATTTCGATAGGACGCGCAAGCGCAGCTCCCAAGGAGTGGCAGTAAACAATTCCCAATGTCTTGGGAAGAATTTCAGAAAAAAGTAAAATAATAAGTGTGAATCCAACAGCAAACCAAGGCAGAGTATCTGCTCCGTATACATTGCTCCACGCGGCTCCGGCAATTGAGGCTCCGGCGGTGTTGGCAACAGTATTAAGAGTTAATATTGCTGTAATTGGCTTTTCAACGTTTAGACGAAGTTTGTGCAGGATGATCCCTGACTTATGACCTTCTTTACGCAGCCTTTCTATCCTGCTCCGTGGAAAAGAATAAAATACAGCTTCACTGACAGAACAGTAAGCAGATATGATCGTAGCCAACCCGACGGAAAGTATTAGATCCAGCATTAATTTTTTTGTTAAAGTTAATCAAAATGATGATCTGCAATAAATATAACTAGACAACTATCAGAAGGAAACTACAGGTGCAACAGAAATAGGACTCTTTCGGTCAAATCCATACCACATAAGGAGAATATCCCGACTTTTAAATAATGGCACAGTATAATTAAACTTTAAATGCTTCACTAAATAACTTCTTCGCTGGCCGATTCTGAGAAATTTTCAGATAAAATTTACATTGACCTTTTGCCGAGCGCAATTAAAATAGGCCGATAATGTACAAATCAAAAGATAATCACAAAATATTATTCCGGCTCAGTGCTCTTGGAGACTTAATCCTGACAACCGGAATCATAGACTTCTGGGCTGAGAAATATGGCTGGACCTTTAGCGTAATTACCAAACAGCAATATGCTGCCCCCTTAGAAAACAATCCGAATATAACTGAAATTATAATTCTTAATAAAGAAGACCTCGGTAATATAGCATGGATTGTTAAAGCCGGAGAAATTGCCGGCAAATATGAAGGATGTGAACTGATTGACCTGCACTCTACCCTCAGATCCAGAATTCTTTCCTTGCGCTGGCACGGCCCTGTTTCGCGGTACAAAAAATTCAGCCTCGAAAGAAGAGTTTTTAAATTGACCGGATCAGAAAAGCTTGAAAAAGTTTTAGAGAGTAGACCCGTAACTGTACGCTATGCTTCGGCTATAGAAAAAGAACTTCCTGATCCTGAAGAACTCATACCACATATTTGTCTTACAGATGGCGAAAAAGAAGATGCTCTTTCGATGATGGCTCAAAAAAACTTAAGCCAAGGCTTTATTGCTCTTCACCCGTATGCCACGCACCCTGACAAAGTATGGCCGCGTGAATACTGGATTGAGCTTATAAATCAGCTTGATAAGAAAGGTATTCAGTGGGCAGTTATCGGGAAAGATGCAAACGAACTAAATGTAGATAAACCTGAATGGAATTTTACAAATAAATTTTCGTTGCGACAGACATGCGCTCTACTCAGTGAAGCTAAGTATCTGGTAACGGGTGATTCCGGACCTATGCACCTTGCCGCAGGGGTGGGCACTCCGGTCATTGCTATGTTCGGCCCTACTTCCAGAGCGTGGGGATTTTATCCGGCAGGAAAAAATGACCGGATATTGGAATCAGACCTTGAATGCCGTCCATGCTCACTTCACGGAAAAAGCAATTGCAGCAACAATCGTGAATGTCTGAAAAATATTCGTCCTGAATCCATTCTTAAAATTATTATAAATTCCAGTACTGCTTAAATTCTTCTCTATTATCTTCAATAAATTCAGCAACCGCGGCGGGAACATACAGGCTTATGTCTCCGCCTTTTATCCAGACGTTACGAACAAAGGTTGAACTGATTTTAAAATCAAAATCGTCAATTATGTAAACAGATTTTCCGCCTTTCAGCTTCCACTCATTTAAGCCCGTATTTTTAACATCTGAGAACAATTTCTTAAAAAATATAGCCATTTGACCGGGATCAGATTTTTCTCTGCTGACAGCAACAATATTTGCAAGAAGCGGAATCTTCTCCCAATCTTTCCACTGAGGCAAAGAATTAAAAGTATCCTGACCCATCAAAAAATATAGATCATCATCCGGATAACGTTTTAATGCTTCTTCAAGTGTGTGCACTGTATAAGTTGGACCGTCTGACTGCATATCGATATCGCAGACATCTATATTGTCTAAACCCTCAACAGCTTTCCGGATAAGTTTAAAACGAAGTTCTGCAGGCAGCAGGGCTCTATCTTTTTTATGATAGGGATTTCCGGCCGGTACAAACAGAACCTGATCAAGACCGAGGCGTTCCCTGACTGCTGCCGCAACGTCAATGTGCGTGTTGTGAACAGGATTAAAAGTGCCGCCGAACAACCCTATTTTCATAACCGACAACCTCAAAAAATTCCCGATGAGATCTTAAAACAAATCTCACCGGGAATTTAATTATTAACTATAAAGTTATACTGAACAGTTCCAATGCGTTAACTATAAACGGACGTTCCATTCTCCGAGCGAAATAAATTTTGTACTGGTCAGCTCTTTGGCTCCCATAGGGCCATAAGAATGAAGCTTTGAAGTAGAAATTCCTATTTCTGCCCCCAGTCCGAGCTGTCCGCCGTCATTAAACCTGGTAGAGCAATTGACTCCGACCATTGAGGCATCTACTTCCCGCACAAAACGCATAGCGCGATCATGATCTTTTGTCAGGATAACTTCAGTATGATTTGAACCGTATCTGGCAATATAATCCTGAGCCTCATCCTGACTTGAAACAACTTTAACAGTCAGGATCAAATCAAGAAATTCATACCCGTAGTCATCAATAGTTGCGGCTATGGCAGTTTTACCAAGCAACCCCATGGACCGAGGACATGCTCTGAACTGGACACCGCATGCACCAAGAATTGTAGCCATTGCAGGTAGAAAATCCTCAGCGATATCTTCATGAACCAGAACGCCTTCAAGAGCATTACAAACACCGGGCTTCTGAGTTTTAGCATTTTTAATGATATCGACTGATTTTGCAATGTCCGCGAATTTATCGACAAAAATATGGCAAACACCTTTGTAATGTTTGAGAACAGGCATGGTGGCCTGCTGAACGACAGCACGGATCAACCCTTCTCCGCCGCGAGGAATAACTACGTCGATATATTGATCAAGTTTAAGCAGTTCGCTGACTGCTTCCCGGTCAGTTACCGAAACCACCTGAACTGCATCAGCAGGCAAATTATTACTTTCAAGAGCCTTATGAATAAGTGAAGCCAGTGCTAAATTTGAGTGAATAGCTTCAGATCCGCCTCTCAATATAACGGAATTACCGGCTTTCAAACAAAGCACGGCAGCATCGACCGTTACATTCGGACGAGATTCGAAAATCATCATAATAACACCGAGAGGAATGCGCATTTTACCGACAGTTACACCGCTGGGACGTCTTTCCATTCTTTCAATTTCGCCAACCGGATCAGTTTGCGCGGCAACCTCATTACATCCCTGAATCATGTAATTTAAAACAGCAGGAGAAATTTCAAGACGCTGCATGCGCGCGGCATCAAGTCCGTTTGCTTTAGCAGCTTCAAGGTCTTTACGATTTTCAGCAAAGATATATTCCTGCTCCTGCTTAAGCAGTGATGCCAATTTTAAAATAACGCCATTCCGAGTTGAACCGTCTGCACACGAAATTTTCCGTGATGCGGATTTAGCCTTACGAGCTACGTCTTTCATCGATTCTGCAAAATTCATTTTATCCCACCTCTGAACAAAATATATTATTTTAAAAAATTTATTTTCACCGTTTGCTCAATTTGGGCTACTAAGGATATTGCAAAAAAGTCAACTACCAATTACCTATGAGGAGCTTTTTTCGAGATATCTCCCGAAAAACGTACTTATTTTTTTTACTTTTTTTGTATTTAATTTCAGACTGTTTATGATTTTATCTAATTTTACGGGGTGTTAACTTTAAAATTCAGTTTTGACCTTTTTGTCAGACTACTTTATAAAGCGCACTTAACTTTGTGCTAAATCCAACAATATCCTGGAGGCTCTTCTTTAAAATGGAAGAAAACAATCAGACCACACACGACATTTTAGAACAGGTGCAGGCATCAGTACCAGACAGTATTCATCCTTTTCTCGACTATCTTCTTGAACACGGGAAGATGATCATTGCAGGGGTTGCAGCAATTCTTATTATTGCTGCAGGAATTGCCGGATACCAACATATGCAGCACCGCAGTCAGTTGAAGGCTCAAAGTGAATTAGGGACTATTCTTATCAAATACAGCGGCGAGAAAAAAGCTGAAGAACTTGCAGTCTTTTTGAAAACAACTCCTGCTGAAATGAAACCTGCTGTAGAGCTGGCTCTCGCAAAAGCATGGATGGATGCTTCTAAGTTTACACAAGCTGCAGCTGTTTGGGCTGAAATCGCAAAAAGTGATGAAGCTATGGCTCCGGTCGCTTCCATCGGACAGGCAAAATGTTTGGTTCTTTCAGATAAACCTGAAGAAGCTGTCAAAGTTCTACAAGATCTTAAGAATAAAGTCGGCGAGAACTTCGCAAACACAATTGACAGATTGCTCGCCAGTGCCGCTGAAAAAGCCGGTAACAATCAGCTTGCAATTCAGGCTTATCAGGGACTGTTAAACAACAATCCTGCACAGAAACTCTACCTTGAGAGCAAAATTGTAGAACTTAAGGCTAAGCTTTAATAAGATAGGAGCGCATTAATGGCTCATCCACTTCTCTCAGATAATCCGGGCCAGAAAAAGCTCCTGCTGGGCAATGAAGCAATTGTCCGCGGAGCTATTGAAGCCGGAATACAGATGGTGACATGCTATCCGGGTACCCCTTCATCAGAAGTGCCGGATACTTTTTTTCGCCTGTCAAGCGAGGGTGATTTTTCATTTGAATACTCAGTAAATGAAAAAGTCGCACTCGAAGTAGGCGGCGGAGCGACTCTTGCCGGAGCAATGGTTCTGACAACAATGAAGCATGTCGGTGTTAACGTTGCGGCTGACCCGCTCATGACGCTGGCATATATAGGAACTCCCGGCGGTCTGGTACTTCTTTCCGCTGACGATCCCGGTTGCCATTCAAGTCAAAATGAACAGGACAACCGCTACTATGCGCGCCTTGCAGGGATACCTTGCTTTGAGCCGTCTACAGCGCAAGAAGCAAAGGATATGACTCGTGACGCACTTAGACTGTCACGTGAAATGTCTTCTCCTGTTCTGCTTAGAACCACAACCAGAGTAAACCACTTGCGCGGTCCGGTCGAATTCGGTTCGATCACCAAGCTGGCGGCTCCTGAAGGTTTTAAACGTGATCCTTCAAAGTTTGTACCGATTCCGGCTTTTGCCCGCCCGATGCATGTCGCGCTGCTTAAGAAACTTGAAGATTTGCGTGAACTGGCTGAAAATTCAAAATACAATAAAATTTCCGGTAACGGGAAAATAGGTATTGTTGCTTCCGGTATCAGCAGAGCATACATTCATGATGCGCTTA
The DNA here is from genome assembly GCF_900177375.1 of Desulfovibrio gilichinskyi. NCBI lineage: Bacteria > Pseudomonadati > Thermodesulfobacteriota > Desulfovibrionia > Desulfovibrionales > Desulfovibrionaceae > Maridesulfovibrio > Maridesulfovibrio gilichinskyi. The sequence continues at coordinate 38,574 of NZ_FWZU01000006.1, forward strand.
CAGATTCCGGCCTTACTGATAAATTTAAATTGCTCGAACTGGGATTTACTTTCCCTCTTCCTGAAAAACTTGTTACAGATTTTATGTCATCTGTAGATAAGGTTATTATTCTCGAAGAACTTGAGCCGTTACTTGAAAAAGAATTTAGAGTTTTAGCTCAGAAAAATTCTATTTCTATAGAAATCATAGGTAAAGAAAACAAAAACTTACCACTCAATGGAGAATACTCCACAGGTAATGTTTCTGCTGTAATTCACGAAGTTCTCGGAATTGTTCCTGAAAAGATCAATTTTTGTGAAGCCGAACAAGGCCTTGCAGTAAGACCTCCGAATCTTTGTGCCGGATGCCCTCATCGTGCAACGTATTATGCTGCGAAGAAAGTTTTCGGACCTGAAGCAATCTGTTCATCAGATATCGGATGCTATACTCTCGGGATTCTTCCTCCGCTTAATGCGGCGGATTTCCTGCTCTGTATGGGATCATCTATCTCTGCCGGATCCGGAATCTCTAAAGCTTCCGGACAGACAGCGGTCGGTTTTATCGGAGACTCCACGTTTTTCCATTCCGGAATAACCGGACTGGTAAATGCAGTCTTCAATCAGCACGATATCTTACTGGTAATTCTTGATAACAGTACCACGGCTATGACAGGGCATCAGCCTAACCCCGGGGTTGAAACAACACTGCTCGGCTCTAATCCGGCTCAGATCAGTATTGAAGCAATCGTTAAGGGATGCGGCGTAAATGAAGTGCGCACTGTAAGCCCGCTTAATCAGAAAGCGACTTTCAAAGCTCTTGAAGAACTCAAGGCTCTGAAAGGAGTAAGGGTTCTGATAGCAAAAGATCCATGTCCGCTTTTTGCTAAAAGAGCCTTGGGTAAAAAAGCTACTCAGACTGCATATGTTGCGAACCAGAGTGACGAAGTCGTCAGCTGCATGGAAGCAATTGCATGCCCTGCTTTTGAAAAAAGTACTGACGGGATTCAAATTAATGAAATTCTTTGCTCTGGCTGTATGCTTTGCCTGCAAATGACAAAAGACATTAAAGCCAGAAAGAGGAGCAGCTAATGAGTACAAGGTTGCGCATATTCATGACCGGTGTCGGCGGCCAGGGAACCCTGACAGCCACAAATCTTCTTGCACAGGCAATCCTTGACAACGGAACCGATGTGACTGCAGGTGAAATCCACGGAATGGCACAACGAGGCGGAGTTGTTGAATCAGCAATTCTTCTCGGCATGTCTTCTCCGAAAATAGCACACGGTGAAGCTGATATAATTCTTGGCTTTGAACCGCTTGAAACACTCCGCGCTCTTCCTTACCTGAAGCCGGGTGGTGTCATTCTTTCAAATACTGAAAGCATTCCTCCACTTAGTGTCGCAACAGGTAAAGCAGATGAAGTCCCTTTGGAGTACATCAAGAAAAAAGTAAACTCTTGCGCGCGCAAAGCATACTTTATCCCATGTCAAAGCTTAGGACTTGAAGCCGGAGCTGTTCAAAGTGGTAACATAGCTCTGCTTGGAGCTCTCTGCGCAACAGGATTAATTCCTTTAAGCCCGGAAAATCTGGCAGAAACTATTAAATCTGTCATGAAGCCGAAAGTAGCGGATATAAACATTAAAGCCCTTAAGTTAGGGGTGGATGCTGTATCCTGATAAAAAATACCTCGACAGCCGCGACGAAAGCTGCGGCTGTCGACTTTATACTGATTTACGACAACTGAAATTTAGGCCGAAACCGCGATTCATCCTCTTTTTAAGTGGAATGAGATTCGAAAAAGCTGAAAACTAAAACAGCCTGGACGGCACGAGCAAACAATATGAGTATTAATGGACAGCCGGAAAAAGTGGAAAATATTTATCTATCAACACTGAATGAGATTCTTAACTCAATCGCTCCGCAAAATGATCTGGAGCCGAGCCTTAACTCAATTCTAAAAATTCTGGCAAAAGACCTCCACTTCCAGCGTGCATTTCTGGCCATCATGGACCCGAAATCTGAAAAGCTTAAACTGTCGATAACTCACAGTCCGGCTAAAATTGATCACGTTACATATTCTCCCGGTAAGGGAGTTGTTGGAAGAGTTTACGAAACAGGAAAGGCTGTCGTAATTCCCAGAATGTCTGATAACACAGACTTTTTGAACAAAGCATTCGGAAGATCAGACGAAGAACTGAGATCTCTTTCTTTTATTTGCGTTCCAATCAAAAAAGCGAATCCTAAAGAAGAAGAAAATATACTGGGTACTATCAGTGTTGACTCACCGATACTGCCTATGGATAATCTTTTAGAGCACAAACATTTTCTCGAAGTTGTCGCTGCTTTGATTTCAAATCAGGTTTCACGACTTCAGGAAGAAATGGCCCTTCAGGCTCAAATGCTGAGTCAAGGTCCGTTAGTGGGCGGACTGGAAGTTCCTCCACCTGCTAACTTTGTTGCTACTTCAAAAAGTATCAAACAAGTTTTACGCCAGGCCCGCCAAGTCGGACCAAGCAGAGCGACAGCCCTTTTGCGTGGTGAATCCGGTACCGGTAAAGAACTTCTTGCTGAAGCTATCCACGGCTGCAGCCCGCGCAGAGACAAGCCGCTTGTAAAACTTAACTGCGCAGCTCTCCCTGCAGAACTTGTTGAAAGTGAACTTTTCGGACATCAGAAAGGTGCTTTTACCGGTGCTTACCAAAACAAGCGCGGTTTATTTGAAGTTGCCAACAACGGCACTTTATTCCTTGATGAAATCGGAGAACTTTCCCTAGATGCTCAGGCTAAAGTGCTTAGAGCTATTCAGGAAAAAGAAATTCAGCGTGTCGGTTCTGAACAGCCTATAACTGTTGACGTTCGCCTTATATGCGCGACTCACCAGCCGCTTGAAAAACTTCTGAAAGAAGGTAGATTCAGAGAAGATTTATTCTACAGAGTAAATGTTTTCCCCATATTCATACCGGCTCTACGTGAAAGACGTGAGGATATTTTACCTCTCGCAGAACAGTTTTTAGAACTGTTTTCCAAAGAATATGATAAAAATATCAAAAGAATTTCCAGCCCTGCTATAGATCTTTTTACTCAGTATCACTGGCCTGGAAACGTTCGCGAACTGAAGAACTGCATTGAAAGGGCGGTGCTTATTTGTGAAGAAGAAGTCATACGTACTTATCATCTTCCGCCGACTTTGCAGACAGCTGAAAGCACTGCAACAGACACTTCATTGTCATTCGGTGAAGCAGTCGCTAAATTTGAGCAGGAATTGCTTGTTGATTCACTGAAAAAAGCACGCGGAAATATGCTTCAAGCAGCGCGTGATCTTAGAGTCAGTTATCGAATCGTTAATTACAAAGTAAAAAAATACAATATTGACGTTAAAAAATACACTGGCGCAAAAAAGAAATAGTTTAGTAATGACAAAAAAAAACAGCAGACAGGCAACGTCTTTGTCTTTCTTTACCGTTATACTAAGCGTGCTGTTTATAATTACAATCGAGGGCTGTTCCGGGAAAGATCCGGAACAGCCCTTTGTTATTCCTTTTGATTCACAATATATCACCATAGACAAAGAATTATCTGTTCTGCCTTCTCTTCATTATAGAAGCAGTTCAACCCGGAATTTTTTATCTCTTACTCAAAAAACATACTTTTTTAAAAACAGTAACGGCACGGCTGAAATAGAAGTAATTCTTAATAGAAATGCTGAAGCTCGAATCCCTGAAATCGGAGAGTGGAATGCTGTTTCCAGCGGGAACTGTTTGAGCGATTCTGCCGAAGTAAAATGCTTCACAGCCCACGTGGACTGCCATTTAGTGCGCGCCACTTTTATAAAAACAGGTGAACGGAGTATTGTCGTAATTAAAACACGAGACAGAGCTCGCGAACCTCAAGAACTTTGTGAGCAGTGGGATTTAAAAAATCTTACAAAAACTCAGCTTGAAGTAATTGCGGAATTCAACCAAATTTCAGATTCGTTTTTTAGGTATAATGCAAGTATGGTGCAGACGAATTCTACAAAGCAAACAAACAGCACTCATAAAAAAAGGTCTTCCAATCATAATTGATTGAAAGACCCTGTAACAACTTCAGTTAATTACTAAATTGAATCATGCTCTTCTTCTACAACAATACTGTGGTTCTTCCAAAGAGTTTCAGGATCACCAAAAGCTTTCTTAGCTTCTTTATACCCAAGGTTAAAAGCTTTCACATTAATCTCAATAATTTTAGCTGGAAGAATTTCTTCAAGATTTTTGCGAATAATTCTGTGATCAGCAAAAGGAAGAAGAAAAGTGGCTGCTCCGAGAACAATTGTGTTCATGGTTTGGACAAGTCCGATTTTCTCTTTAGCAAGATTGGTAAACGGAAGACCTAAAAACATATTAACAGGCGGCTGTTTTACCAGATCACTTTCAATCAGCAAAAGTCCACCCGGTTTTAGATTCCGAAAGTACATGTTGCAGGCTTCCTGACTGAGAGCGATAAGCAGATCAACTGATTCAGCCTTAGGATAGCTTATCTTTTCAGAACTTATAACTAAGTCTGAACGGCTGGCTCCACCGCGAGCTTCAGGACCGTAACTCTGAGTCTGAGTAACATTATACCCCTGCCCCAGCGCAAGTCCTGACCCCATGACTTTACCAAGAGTAAGAATTCCCTGACCGCCTAAGCCTGAAAGACGAATTTCAAATCTTTCTAAATGCTGATTTTTCATTACTCGCCTCCCTGACACCTTGCAGCCATTTCATAATATTTCTCTTCCAGACCGGGCTTATCTTTTTTTACAAAAACTCCCGACGGAACTCTTTCGCCACGTTCTGCTTCAGGAATTTCATTGAACCGCTCAATCGGCGTAACTTTTGACTTAAGAGCCTGATACATTTCCACAGGTGACTTAAACTTATTCTTGCGTCCGTACTGAGTAAAGCACGGTGACAAAATCTCAACAACACCAAATCCGGGATTAGTTATTCCTTCCATTATCATTGCATCAAGCTTGTTGACATGGAAGACGCTGCCTCTGGCAACATAATTAGCTCCTGCTGCGGTACAAAGTTCTACACAGTCAAAGCTTTGCTCCATTTGGCCCATAGGAGTTGTCATTGAGAAGGAACCGGACGGAGTCGTCGGAGAACACTGTCCTCCGGTCATTCCATAAATATTATTATTAAGAATTAATGCTGTCACCCCGATATTTCTGCGGGCGGCATGGATAAGATGATTACCGCCGATAGCCATAGAATCACCATCACCCATGACAGCGATTACATGCATGTTCGGTTTAGCCATCTTAATACCGGTAGCAAAAGTAAGTGCCCTACCGTGGGTAGTATGAACGGTATTGAAGTCAACATAGGCTGCAAGTCTTCCAGAACAGCCGATACCGGCTACAACGCAGACATCGTCCTTCGAAAGTCCCAGTCCGTGAATACTTCTGATTAAAGAACCAAGCACAATTCCATGCCCGCAACCGGCGCAAAAAACATGCGGGAACTTTTTGTTATGCCTCAGATACTCGTGAATAAGTTGTGTTCCTTTTATATCTGCCATGGCTATACCCGTGTTAAGACTTTGAGGATTTCGGCGGGAGTTATGATCTGCCCGTCAACTTTATTGATGGTCCGTACGCTTGCATGACCATTATTAACTCTTTTCACTTCTCTGGAAATCTGTCCCATATTCATTTCAGGAACAATAATAGTCTTAACCTTGTACAGAAGCTTTTCAGTAGCCTTACGCGGATAAGGGAACAAGGTTTTGAGCTTAAGCAGGCCGGCTTTTACACCGAGTGCACGAGCCTGTTTGACAGCCAGCTCTGCGGATCGTGCAACTGTTCCATATGCAATAACGGCAACTTCTGCGTCATCGGTATCAACTTCTTCAACAAGCTGAATATCATCAAGAAACTGATCAATTTTACGGAATAACCGTTCATTGAGTTCGCGAACTTCATCAGCGCGGGAAGTAGGGAAACCGTTCACATCATGCGTAAGTCCTGTGACATGAAACCTGTATCCTGAACCGATCGCAGGCATAGGCGGAACGCCCCTGACTGTTTCTTCGTAAGGTTTATACCATTCAGGCGGCATGGTCGGAAGAGTACGGTTGAAAACTTCATACTCATCTTCGTTAGGGATTGTTATTTTCTCACGGGTGTGAGCAGTAATTTCATCAATGAGAAGGATTACCGGAGTGCGGTACTTTTCGGCGAGGTTAAAAGCTTCAATTGTCATTTCAAGACATTCCTGAACATTTGAAGCTGAAAGGACGATGATTGAATGATCGCCATGAGTTCCCCATCTGGCCTGCTGGACGTCACCCTGCGCAGGGGAGGTAGGAAGACCTGTACTTGGACCACCACGCATAACGTTAACAATGACAAGAGGTGTCTCGGTGATACAACCGTATCCCAGATTTTCCTGCATAAGCGAAAATCCCGGACCGGAAGTGGCCGTTAGAACTTTACGTCCGGCAAGCGAAGCTCCGATAATAGCTCCGATCCCACCGATTTCATCTTCCATCTGAATAAAAGCACCGTTCGGAATTGTAGGCAATCGTTGCGCCATTATCTCCATTATCTCCGAGGACGGAGTAATAGGATAACCGGCATAAAAACTACAGCCTGCCAACAGAGCTCCTTCAACAACGGCCTCATTGCCAAGGGCGAAAATTTCTTTATTTTGTTTTTTTTTGGGTCTGGCCATGGATTACACCTTATCCCTTTTCCTTAATGGATTCTTCATTTTCTCCGGCAACCAAATCTTCATCTTTATTCAGTAAATCTCTGCGTGCCGGAATCTCATCATCCACTTTAGGCTGAACCATAATTGCAAAATCCGGACAGTGAAGTTCGCAGAATCCGCAATTAATACATTCTTCCTCTCTGACCACGACCGCCTTGCCTTGATCATTCAGTTCCATGACCTTCGCCGGACAAAAGGCAGCGCATATTCCGCAGCCTTTGCACCAGTCCGGAAAAATCGTAACTTTGCTTTTTCCCTTGCGTTTGGCACTCATAACCCGATCCAGGTTTGGGGTAATTTTTCCATAAGTCTCCTCACTCACGGGAGACAAACGAACCTCTACAAAAGCAATCCTGAAAAATGAAATCAGGATATAAATTCGGCCCTAGCACGGCAGAACCGTACATGCAACAGTATTTGATACTTTTTGTGCAATATCATACTTTTAAAGCATCTTTTTTAACATAGCAACAAATTAACTTTATTTTGATATTGATTGTAAGAAAGATTACAATAAATAACCACTGATTAATCAATCACCTTAATAAAACAAAAAAAGAACCATACATAGTATCGGCTCTTTCTGATTCGAATAGATCATAATACCGGATTTTTATTAATATAGCGAATTATTCCCTTTCAAGAAAGCTTCAACTTCGGCAACTGTCATCGGTTTCGAGAATAAATATCCCTGCCCGAATTCACAGCCCATATTGCGCAGTATTGTTTCCTGTTGCTCAGTCTCCACTCCTTCCGCCACAACGTAAAGTCCTAAATTATGCGCTAAATTAATTATAGCCTTAACAATTTCAATATTTTCAGGAGATTTTGTAATTCTTCTTATAAAGGTGATGTCTATTTTAAGCTGATCTAAAGGGAATTCCTGTAAATTACTCATGGATGAATACCCTGTTCCAAAATCATCGATTGAAACCAACACCCCCGCAGACTGAAGCTTGCTGAGCATTTCCACGGCCTGACCGGCCCGTTCCATAATTGCTGTTTCAGTAATCTCAATTTTTAAATTTTTCGGAGGTAAATCTAACTGCTTAAGGGTTGAAAGGATATTATCAACAAGTGACGTCTGAGAAAATTGACGACCTGAAATATTAATAGAAACAGCCAGATCTGCGGCGTTTTCATACTTCGTAATCCAGCCTTTAATTTCGCGGCAAGCCTCGGAAATAACCCAATTTCCAAGTTCAAAAATCAATCCTGATTCCTCTGCCATAAGAATAAATTCACTTGGCATTACAAGACCACGTTCAGGATGCAGCCAGCGCAACAAAGCTTCAAAACCTATAACCTCCTTACTTTCCAAGGAATAAATAGGCTGATAATCCAAGTACAGTTCGTTATTCAGTATGCCGGCACGAAGATCACTCTCCAATTTCATGGCATGCATAGCTTTATCGAGCATTCGTCTATTGAAGACCTTCATTTTATCGCGGCCTGCTTCTTTAGCCTGATGCATGGCCACATTAGCATTCTGAATTAATTCTTCCGGTTTTTCATACGTTGACGGACTGAGTATGATTCCGTAGCTGGCCGCAACGCTTATCTTATGCCCGTCAATCAGCATAGGAGTACTAAGAGCTTCCCGTATTCTGCGAACAATACTGATAGCCTCACGCGGTTTTACAAGCTCTTCAAGAACAACTATAAATTCATCTCCGCCAAACCGAGAAACAGTATCAAGCTCTCTGACAGAGAGAAGCAGCCTTTTGGAAACTTCAACTAAAAGCTTGTCACCGATATTATGCCCTAGACTGTCATTAATTACCTTAAACCTGTCTAGATCCATAAAAATTACGGCATAATAATAATTATTGCGTCTGTGAGACCGCTCGAGACACTTTGTTATTCTGTCACAACATAGAGTTCTGTTGGCAAGTCCTGTAAGCGGGTCATGTAGCGCTTCGTATTGAAGCTGTTTTTCCATAAATTTACGTTTAGTTATATCGCGCAGAGAAATTCTTACGCCAAGTGAAGAACCATCTTCAGCAAAAACCTGATGTCCTGTCAGAGAAACCCACCGCATCAAACCGTCTTGGCGAAATAAACGCAGATCGGTACCGTCTGCGGAGAGGAATTTTCCAGACAAAGCATTCTTCCAGAATCCTCGATCATTTATATGAAGCAATTTTTCAACGCAGCTCGGTCCTTCCATGAAATAAGATTTTGGATACCCGGAAATTCTTTCACAGGATGGGCTTACATATCTAACTTGTCCCTCAGCTGATATCCACATTTCCCAGTCAAAAGTATAATCCGCAATAGTCCGGTATTCTTCTTCAGAAGCTCTTAAAGCTTTTTCAAGCAATTTATGATTTGAAATATCTGTAATAAAGGCGAATAACAGGCGAGTAGAAGCGCTTTCATATAAATTAGTTGCATGAATCGAAATGTCTATTTCGCTTCCTTTTTTATCGCGAACACTAATTTCAAAGCGGTGGCCTCCATTAATTTTTTCAGCCAGTTTTTCCGAAGCAACACTACCTAATACGGCAGCAAGCTTTTCACCTAAAATCTCTTCACGAGAAACACCGATCATACGGCAAAATGCCGGGTTTACATCAAGTAAGATTTGATTTTTATCGACCATCAGAAAACCTTCAGAGGTGGTTTCAACTAATGCCCGATACCGTTTCTCGCTTTTTATAAGAGATTCAGCGGATTTTTCACGTTCATGAATTTCGCCTTTTAAAATATTATTTACTTCTTCCAGTCTTTTTTCTCTATTAGCAATCTCTTCTGTCATACGATTAAAACGTGAACCGATCGCAAGAAGTTCAGAGTAGTGTATTTCTTGAAATCGATATGAAAAATCACCCATTGCCACTTTATCAAGACCCTTTCGCAATTGGCTCATTGGTTTTCGAATAAAATAATCAAGCAAAACTCCGGTAATAATATAAATAACTGCAACCGAAATTAAAAATGTAAGGCTTGAAACAAATAAGATCCAATCTAAATTCCGAAGATATGCTTTGCTTGAAAGTTCTAAACTTAGAGACCCGATCTTCTCTTTTTCAATATATAGATCTTGAGATCTGACAATTGGATCATCATTGCTTTCACCGGCTCTGACGAAACTAAAGAGTACGCCGCCATCGACATCAAAAATTTTAAGCTTAGCGAATTGATCATTTTGAGTGTAGGCGCTGCAGACATGTTTGAGTGAGACCATATCAAAATTCCAAATAGGGAATGTCACGGACTTGGTTAATTGCTCTATATAAGTATCGGCTTTATCTTCAATCTCCTGCCGGAGCATTCTTGACCGTCCGAAATACTCATAAGCAGTGACAACCCCGATAATTACGGCAAGCGCAAAAATAAGACACGCGGACAGATCACGAGAAATAGACCGTTCGCCTGAATTAAATCGGAAAAATGATTTTAGTGAAGAAAGATTCATCCCGAACATATTTTATTATACCAAGTAAAAAAAACTAAATGTTACTTAAAAGAAGCTAAGTTCAAAATGCTGAAAAAGTACACAAGTACTTCACTGCAAGGCTCTTACCCGTAACATATTTATATTACAATAATAACAATTATTAAGCTTAAAAACTATAAAAGCTATCGTGACAACCTACAAATATAATTCTGTTTTATTATATAGGCTAAATAGAATATGAAGATATTATAATGTCAGAAAAAAAATCAACTACACTCCGAGGACAAATTCTTCTCGGATAATACTACCTCCGCCAGCGCATTTATGACACACGCGGCCAGCGCAGACCCACCTTTTCTTCCTGCAATTGAAATATATGGAATACAGCCGTAATTCATCAGCAGATCTTTTGATTCAGCAGCATTTACAAACCCTACAGGCATACCCACAACTAAAGCGGGAATTTCCATTTTCCCAGCTTCAATGAGCCGGATAAGTCTTATCAAGGCCGTCGGAGCATTTCCTATTACATGAATAGCCGGTTTAAGTTTATTTGCAGCAAGTTCCAGAGCGGCGTGAGCTCTTGTTGTAGAATTATGTTTCGCAGCCGCAATTACTTCAGGGTCGTTCATCAGACAACGAACTTCGCACCCCAAAGGAACCGTTCTGCGCACAGGTATTCCACACCGGGCCATTTCTGTATCAGTTACAAGAGTACACCCGGCACGCAGTGAATTCAAACCGTTAACAACAGCTTCCGGATGAAAACGAACAAGATCTATAAGTTCAAAATCGGCAGTGGTATGAACCATTCTTCTTACTATTTGCCATTCAATACCTTGAAATTTTCGAGGTTCTGGAACTTCAGAATCAATTATTTCAAAGGATTTTTTTTCAATATCTTCGGGCCTTGCAACAGTAAGAAATTCAACTTTATCAACCACTGATTGTCTCCTGAATAATTTTTAATGAAGAAGATGTGCCAAGGCGAGAAGCTCCGGCATCGATAAGCGCGCAAGCATGGGCATACGATTTAATACCGCCGCTGGCTTTTACTCCGACAGAATTACCTACTATAGCGCGCATCAGCTTTATATCCTCAACAGTAGCACTGCCGCAACTGAATCCGGTGCATGTTTTAACAAATGAAGCCCCGCCCTTAACAGCCAGCTCGCACGCTTGTTTTTTTTGATCATCATCAAGAAGACCTGTTTCAATAATAGCCTTAACAGGAACACCGCCTGCTCCTTCAACTGTCAAAAAAATATCTTTTAGAAAAGTATTAATATCACCAGCTTTCAAAGCTCCGATATTTACAACCATATCAAGTTCTTGTGCACCTTTTTCTACCGCCCTCATAGCTTCAACCATTTTAACCTCAGTAAGGGTGGCTCCTGAAGGAAATCCTATGACAGCACAGACTTTTGCCTTTTCAGCACGCAATAGGTCCGCAGCCTGCGCTATATGCCATGGATAGATGCAAACAGAAGCAAATCCGTATTCAACGGCCTCGCTGCAAAGTTGCTCAATGTCCGCCGGTCCGGCAGATATATCTAAAAGAGTGTGGTCTACATAAGAAGCAAAATCTTTGATAATTTCCATTTCGACCTCCTGAGTTTTGATCAACCAACATCATAAATTAATTATTTTTTTAAATAAAATTAAATTATTATTAGAACGAAATAACAGTACAAATTTCCTATTAAAATAACATTAAGTTAATAAGGGCAACTGGTCAAAAGAAAACGCTGATTAAATTTGATAATCTGATCAAGAATTCTGACAGAATCTCTCAACTGCGGACAGTTATTCAAAATAACATTATCAGCGGTAAAATATTGAAGCATAGTAATCAAATCGGAAATTTTTCCCGTGTCAAAGCCAGCCAGGCTCTTGCTGCGGGAGAAAGTTTGGCTTCTTTGCGCCAGATCAATGCTGCTTTCCAGCGCAGATCCGGTTCATTAACGCAAACCGCCTTTAGAGGACTAAGTCTTCTTTCCTCAATCATGACCTGTGGCACTAATGGAACGCCGAGCCCCGCCGCCGCCAAGGCAACGATGAAATCCATCTGACTGCTACGAGCCGAAGCATGCGGAATAAATCCACGTTTTCTACATGCCTCCTCAATACGTTCATTTAGAATGAATCCGTGTTCGAAGAGAATGAAAGATGATGAAGCAAGTTCGGCAAGCTGAATATTGCGCCGATTCCGCAATGGATGATCCGCCCACAAAAGAGCCATCAGAGGTGCATCATGCACCGCCTGCCATTCAAACGAATCAGACACGGGCAGCAGCGAAACAGCAAGTTCCACCTCTCCGGCCAGAATTGCGGCCTCAAGATGAGCACTTCCCTGTTCTAAAAGTTCAATTTCCACGCCGGGATAGCGACTGCGAAAGATAGTGAACAATGGTGCAAAAAGTTTCGCGCTGCCGAAAATCGGCAACCCTAAACGTAATTTACCGGTTAACAATCCCTTGAGCTCAGTTAATTCAGAATGGATATGCTCGGCCTCTGCAAGCATGGTCACAGCTCTGGCATAAACGAGTTCACCAGCCTCGGTAAGTCTGGCCCCGCCACTCAGGCGAGTGAAAAGGGCTTCACCGAGTTCATCCTCAAGCTGCTTTACAGCTTTGCTAACTGTGGACTGAGTAGAAAAAAGAACTCGGGCCGCTTGAGAAAAGCCCCCCTGCCTAGCCACTTCCACCAGAGTTTTAAGATTGCGTAGTTCCATTGGTATTCCTTTTTGGAATGGATAGCGTTCTAATAATTCATTTCACAACTACATCTATCAAGTCTAGTTTGCAAGGCAAGGAGACTTTTGCAATGACAACTAGAACAACAAATGCTCTTTCATTTTTTGAAAAGAGCCTGCAAACGACTTTTCAAGTCGGTATGCTGATCGGATTATGGTGGCTTTGCCAATTAGCAACTCAATCATTCAGGGTGGAAATACCCGGAGGAGTATTAGGGTTGCTGGTGCTGGTCATCCTGCTTTTATCGGGATGGATGCCGGTTAAGTGGATATCCCGCGGAGCCGGATTTCTATTAGATCATTTATTACTTTTTTTTGTTCCGGCAGCAATGACCCTGCTGAACCATCCAGAATTTCTGGGATGGATAGGTGTGAAAATTTTAGTAGTTGTAGTTTTCGGTATAACTTTGGTCATGATTGGCACTTCCATGGCCGTAGAATGGCATTTACTTATGAGGTCGCGTCATGCACGCTGATATAATTGCATTTTTTTGGATAACAGCCACTTGTTTCTGTTATCTGTTTGCGCGGGTAGTGCATGGTAGAGTTGGAGCATGGTGGTCATCACCATTACTTGTCGCCTGCGTTTTCTGTCTGGTTTTGGCTTTGTCGCTGCACACCAGTTATCGAGACTACATGCAAGGCGGAAAATGGCTGATCATGTTGCTTGGTCCGGCCACTGTCGCATTCGCCTTGCCGATTTATGAGCAACGGGCATTACTACGTAAGCATTGGTCGACATTACTGTTCGGGGTGGCCTTTGGGTGTGTTCTTGCTCTCGGCGGTACATGGCTGATGTCCGGCTGGTTGGGCCTATCTAATGGGCTGCGGTTATCCATGTTACCACGATCGTTCACAACTCCATTCGCCATGGCTTTTGCGAAAGATGTCGGAGGCTCACCGGATCTGGCTGCTGTCTGTGTTATTGCAACCGGAGTTCTCGGAGCATCACTTGGCGGAATATTACTTCGTATCCTGCCCTTGCAATCATCCTTTGCACGAGGAGTTATGTTCGGCATGGGAGCACATGGCGCAGGAGTCGCCAAAGCGAGAGAGTTCGGCAAGGAAGAAGAAGCCGTAGCCGGACTGGTCATGGTTCTTGCCGGAGTAACCTGCGCGTTAATAGGACTGGCCGTTTCAATGCTCGGAATATAAAACTGAATAAAATCAAAACAACTGATCGTTAACGGTCACGAGCCTGATAACGGGCAAGATGCTTTTCCATTCTGCGGCTGATATAAGTTAAAACATAACAAACAATAAAATAAAGAACTGCAATGGTAATAAAAATTTCTGTAGGAGCAGAAAGCGTTCTGTTATTTACCTGAGTTGCTGTGCGGGTAAGCTCGTTAACTCCGATAATATAGGCAAGTGAAGTATCTTTGGTAAGTGAAACAAACTGATTAACAAATGATGGAATCATGTTTCTAAGAGCCTGCGGAAGAATAATATAACGCATCGCCTGATAATGAGAAAGCCCTGTTCCTCTTGCGGCTTCCATCTGTCCACTTGGCAAAGCCACAACTCCGGCTTTAACAATTTCTGCTATATATGCACCGGTAAAAACAATAAATGCGACAAGGGCGCAATAAAATTCAGGCAGGGATGTACCCAAAAGAACAGGAGCTAAGAAATAGAACCAGAAAATAAGCATGAGCAAAGGCACACCGCGGATAACTTCAATATAAAACACCGCGAGATATTTAACCAGCATATTACGGGAAAGTCGCATTAATCCGGCAGCAAGGCCTATCCAGAATGCTCCGAAAATACCGAGCACAGCAAGGATAATGCTGACAGCCAGCCCGCCGAGAGGTCCTTTGGGAAATGCTCCCCAAAGAAAATAATCAAAGTTGTTCCAAACTACATCCCATTGCACTAGCGGCCACCCCTAATATTTAATTTGAATCAGATAATGCTTATTGTACATGTTAATTGAAAACGACACGATCAGCGAAATGACAAGATAAATTACCGTTGCTACCGTAAACGCTTCAAATCCATGAAAAGAATATGACTGAATCTGCCGTGCCATGTAGGTAAGATCCATAACTCCGATGGTCATTACCAACGAAGAATTCTTGATCAGGTTGAGAGACTGCGAAATAAGCGGCGGGATGATAATTCTAAATGCTTGAGGAAGAATTACAAACCTGTAAGCCTGCAAAAAAGAAAGACCGGTCGCACGTGACGCTTCAAGTTGATTCTTCGGAATTGAATTAATTCCAGCTCTGATCTCTTCTGCGATAAATGCGGAGGTATAAAAAGTAAGAGAAATAACCCCAGCCGCAAACTCAAAATCATGATCATACAACCAAGTATTCCACGCATCCGGCAGTATGGAATATGAGCCGAAATACCAGAAAAATATTTGAATCAATAGAGGTGTATTTCTAAAAAATTCAACAAATGCAAAGCTGAACCATTCAAAAGGTTTAAACTTTGACATGCGCATTACGGCAATAAGGGTTCCGAGGATCATTGTAAAACCGATCGATACAGCTGAAATCTTAAGGGTAACTTTTACCCCGTCAAGAATCCATTGCCCGTATTGCCCGGTTAAGACCAGACCCCAATCAAACTGGTAGTTCAAGGCTTTTATCCGTTGTTTTCGGAAGGGCTGCACCCGGCGCAGCCCTTCCGTTGCTAATCAATTAACCCTAGTAAACTTTACCTACTAAGGCCAAAGTTCCATCTGCCAAGTCAAAGGCAGAGCGTACTTGGTATCAGGTCCGAACCATTTATCGTAAACTTTCTGGTAATCGCCGCTCTTCCACATTTCGATGAGAGCAAAGTTTACAGCATCACGGAAATTAGATTCATTTTCTGGCAGCCCCAGACCGTAAGGTTCAGGAGAAATGAAATCACCGACGATTTCCCAGCCTGCCGGATCAGGATCAGAGTTTTTGAGTCCGAGGAGGATAGTTGAGTCAGTAGTTACAGCCTTAACCTTGCCCTGTTTGAGAGCAAGAAATGCCTGAGGATAACCTTCGAAAGAAAGTACCTTGGTATCAGGCTGAACTTTCAGAATATTCTGTTCAGAAGTGGAACCTTTAGCAGTACCGACTTTCTGACCTTTAAGGTCCGCAGCGGATTTGATGCCGGAACCTTTTTTAACGAGCAGCTTCTGTCCGTCCATAAAATAAGTGATACTGAAGTCGATGGTATCGTCACGGGCAATTTTATGAGTCATGGTTGCTGCTGCAAGGTCAATTGAACCCTGAACAAGCATTGGGATACGAGTTGCAGAAGTTACAGGTTTGAACTCTGCTTTAACTCCGAGCTGTTTTGCAATATAGTTACATACATCAATGTCCATACCTACAAGTTGCTTTGAATTTTCATCGATGTAACCAAAAGGAACAACAGCATCCTTAACACCGCAGATAAGCACTCCGCGATCTTTAATTTCCTGCAGTTTATCTGCAAAAGCACTGGAAGCACAAAGAGCCATAGCCAAGACCACAGCTACCATGATTGAAAGTTTTCTCATACATCCTCCCAAAAACATTTTTAAGGTTTAGCCCATGCTATCAACATAGCAGACAGCTACAATATTTCCTTCAAAAACAATTTAGCACGATCATGTTGAGGATTCTTAAAAAATTCTTCCGGTGGCGCCTGTTCAATAACTTCACCGCCATCCATAAATACAACTCTATCGGCAACTTCGCGGGCAAATCCCATTTCATGCGTAACGCAAAGCATGGTCATTCCTTCGCGGGCCAGGTCTTTCATAACGTTTAAAACTTCATTAATCATTTCCGGGTCAAGCGCAGATGTCGGTTCATCAAAAAGCATAACTTTGGGCTTCATTGCCAAAGCTCTGGCGATAGCGACTCGCTGTTGCTGTCCGCCGGACAATTCTGCGGGATATTTATGGGCCTGATCGTGGATACCGACTCTATCAAGTAACTTCAGGGCTGTTTCTTCAGCTTCCTCGCGCGGAGTATTGCGCACTTTCTGGGGAGCAAGAGTAACATTCTTCAATACTGTTAAATGAGGATAAAGATTGAACTGCTGAAAAACGATACCGATCTCCGCGCGCAATTCATTTATATTAACACTCTTGTCCAGAATATCTTTTCCATCAAAAATGATGGACCCTTTCTGATAATCTTCAAGTCTGTTTATGCAGCGGATAAAAGTACTTTTACCGGACCCGCTAGGTCCGCAGATAACAAGAACTTCGCCTGTATCCACATGATCATTAATACCTTTAAGTACGTGGAAATCTCCATACCATTTGTGAAGATTCTTAATTTCGATCATCGACATATAATTTAACCCCAACTGTCATTCTGGTTATTAATTCAGGACAGGCTACTATTCAAAAACGAGGATTTTACCTTTCAGTAACCATTTTTGAATCCTGAAAACCAAAGCTCAGAATTCAAGAAAGACAATTATTCATAGCTTAAACCAAGCAAAAGTCAAGAAAACTACTCTATTTTCCATTTATGTATAAATAATTTTCAAATCTTCCATTTTTAGAAAATCACTACAAAAATGAAAATTAGCAACATAGCAACATTCTAACAATTGCCCCTCAACCCAACACCTGACAGACATTGATTGTGTACTTACTAACTTCAAGAAGAACTATGAGAAATATACAAAAAAGTGAACTCATCAAATAATCTACACAAGTATTAAAATATTTTACAACTTTTTTTAATACATCTATCAATTACTACAGTATACCGAATATAAGAAGCACTTAATATGGATGTTGACAAAATATGCAATAATTCACTTTTATTTTTGTACAAATGTGCAGATTTAAAATAGAAAAGCCCTAAACTTGAGTACGCAATTGCGAATCAGGTTTAGGGCCTTATGATTAACGCGATATGAATACCGCAGAATGAGAAAATCTTAATTGTCAGCAAGAAAAGCTACGGCGCATGCTCCCGGACCGCTGTGCAAACCGATAACAGGAGAGGCTGCACCGATGAAAACAGGATCAACACCGTATTTTTGTTTCATAATAGCAGCAATTCTTTCAGCTTTTTCCGGTGCATCAGCATGGGTTATTGCATAACGCAAATTGCTCTTACCTTGAAGAGCTTCACTTATAAGTCTGATAAAAGCTTTTTCCTGCAGTTTACGGCCGAAAGACTTGGAAACTGTGCACACATGGCCTTCGCCTGCAAATTCGATAATGGGCTTGATATTTAAAGCCTTGGCAATAAGACCCTGCCCTTTGCTTATCCTTCCGCCTTTTACAACATAATCAAGAGTATCCATCGTGACAAAAACTCTAACGTTTTTAATAGCTTTTTCCGTAATCACGGCAACTTCCGAAGCGGATGCGCCTCGTTCAGCTGCGCGGGCAGCCTCCAGAACAGAAAGGGCCAATGCTCCGGTTACCCGTTTGCCGTCAAAAGCTGTAACGTTATCATAGTCCCTGCACACAGTAAGAGCGTTTTGATGAGTTCCACTGAGCACTCCGGCGATATGCACGGAAACGACACTTTCATAGTCGGCGCAAGCTCTCGAATAAACTCTTTTCATATCACCGGGAGAAGGCTGGGAGGTAAGTGCTTTTTCAGCATGAGGAAGCATTCTGTAAAAATCTTCAGGAGCCAGAGTGACATGATCAATATATTCATGCCCGTCAATTGTGAGTCTAAGCGGGACTACCCGTATATCATACTCTTCAATGAGTTCATCAGGAATGTCACAAGTACTGTCTGTTATAATTCCAACTTTGCGGGAATCAGCAAGTAAACGTTTATGCTGAACCAGCATATCATCAACTTTACGTTTATCAACGGTTGCAAAGCAGGAGACAATATTTTCAACACTGTCAGGATCATTAGTATGGATATGTACTTTCACACAATCAGGTAATCCTGCGACAATAAGACTGTCACCCATACCTGAAATAGCATTCCGAACTGTTTTTTTATCAATGCCGGATCCTTTAAGCAGGAACTCGGTACAATATCTGTATTCCAGTTTCTCTACTGCAACCTTATTCTGAACACCGTCTACTGTATACAGCGGATCATTATCAGCAATGAAACACTCTTTAATTTTACCATTTTCAAGAAAATCAACAATTCCCTCAAGAAGGTACACAAATCCCAAGGCTCCGGCATCAACAACTCCGGCAGACTTCAGTTCAGCCAGCTTTTCAGTTGTCGCCTTCACCGATTTTTGAGCATAATTAAGTGAGTCAGAAAAAATATGGTGAAAATCTTTGTATTCATGCGATCTGGAACTCAAATGTGCGGCCCAGTCTTTAATAACACTTATTATTGTACCGTCTTTAGGATCGGAAATAGCTTCACACGAACGGCGGGCGGCAAGCGATGCAACTCTGGCAAAATCCGAAGGTGAAAGTCTTCTCATATCCTTTACACCTTCAGCAAAACCACACAAAAACTGCGCTAAAATTGCTCCGGAATTACCCTTTGCTCCATTTAACGCAGACTCAGCAATCAAAGCACTCATCTTTTCAAGCGATTTTTCCAGCGAATCTCCTGAAGATTTAACTATGCTACGCATGGTTCCGGCCATATTCGCACCGGTATCACCATCAGGGACAGGAAAAACATTGATCGCATCAAGATGCGGTGAATTCGCAATGAGGCGGCTTGCAGCGGCAACAACACCTCTACGAAAACGTACACCGTCAACATACTGAATTTTTGATATTCTTTCTAATTGCATAATATATCTTGTAGTTATTTTATTAGTATTATTTCAAAAAACAGCTTCATACACCACTATGAATAAAGTTACGGCTACTATTTGCATGTAAAATTACTTCTGATCAAGTTATTTTACAAATAAATTCACAAGCGTCTTTAAAATCAATTTTTAGAGACCGATTCGTAAAAATAGTCTTTTAAATTTTAATTATTTGAGTTAAATTAATTTAGAAATATACCCAGCGCAAGGAGCATATCCCTATGGCTTTAATCCATTTATCAAAATCGCTAAAAAGATTCTGTCATATCATTCACATAGCTCTGATACTTACCACAATGATCGCAATACAAGGGTGCGGAGACAAAGAACCTCCGAGAAAGATTCCCCCTGCTCCGGTAACAATCGCTAAATCTGTAAAAAAAATAACTCCTTACTATATAACTGCAATCGGCACGGTTAAGGCTATCAACGCCATTACCATTCGGGCAAAGGTTACCGGATATTTAAGCAAGGTGGCGATTGCTAATGGTGAGTATGTTACAGAAGGCCAGCAATTATTCACAATGGACCCTTCTTCATTTGAAGCAAGTATACGCCAGTATAAAGCAGAGTTAGCTTCAGACACTACAAAATATGAAAAAGCGGAAAAGGACTACAATCGCTACCGTGACCTTGTAAGACGACAAGTTGTAAGTGCTGAACAGTTTGAACAAAAACGGCTTGAAATGAAAACGGCAAGCGACTCAATCTCCGTAACAAAATCCAAACTTGCAAATGCTCAAAATGATTTACAATATTGTTTTATAAAATCACCGATTGACGGACTGGCAGGTTACCTGAACATTACAGCTGGCAACCTGATTGAAGAGAATAAAGATAAACTTGTAACCATTAACCAGATTTCGCCGATAGCCGTTGATTTCTATCTTCCGCAAAAATATTTAGCTGACGTTCAAAAATATGCAGCTAACAGCACACTCACAGTACTGGCTATCAATGAAGGAATTATTACTCCTGACAACGGCACGTTAACATTTATTGATAATAACGTTGACACCAATACCGGAACAGTCTGGATGCAAGCGACTTTCCCGAACGCAGCCCATTCGCTCTGGCCAGGTAACTACGTTGATATAATGCTGAAGCTGTTTGAAGAAGATGTAGTCCAAATCCCTATGCAGGCAACATGCGACAGCCCTAACGGTAAATTTGTCTGGGTAATGAATCAAAACAAAACGGTTGATATGCAACCTATCCAAGTTGACCGCAGATCCGGTAAAATAGATATTGTGACCTCAGGCCTTAACGGCGGTGAAACAATTATCACCGACGGCCAGCTTAGACTCTTCCCCGGAGCCGTTATTAAAGTAAAAGGCAGCAAGACAAATTCTACCGGAGCCGGTGAATAGTCATGAATGTAACAGAACTGTTTATTAAACGCCCGGTTATGACCGCCCTTGTGGTCATTGCCATGGTTTTTTTTGGAATTGTCGGGTATTTTAAATTACCTGTAAGTTATCTTCCTGCGGTTGAATTTCCTACGCTTCAAGTCACGGCAACACTTCCCGGGGCAAGCCCTTCAACAATGGCTTCATCCGTAGCGACTCCGCTTGAAAAGCAGTTTACATCAATGCCCGGCCTCCGAAGTATGAGTTCTGTCAACTCACTCGGAAAAACCCTTATTACTCTACAGTTTGATTTAGACAGGGATATTGACGGCGGAGCATCAGACACTCAGGCCGCAATATCACGCGCCAGCGGAGACCTTCCGTCCGACCTGCCGCAGCAGCCTTATTATGAAAAAGTAAATCCCGCCGACGATCCGATTCTCTACATGGCTCTATGGTCAGACTCTATGCCGCTTTATAAAGTAAATGAATATGTTACAACCTTCCTGACCGACAGTATATCGATGGTCAACGGAGTATCTAAAGTTGTCATTTACGGTGAAGCGAAACTTGCTGTAAGGGTTAGAATTGACCCTGAAAAACTTGCGGCCCGCGGCATTAATATGGACACAGTCCGTCAAGCTGTTGCCGAGCAGAACGTAAAAGAGCCTGTAGGAACACTAGACAATAAACTCCAGTCCGTAACAGTTGAAGCAACAGGACAGTTAAAAACTGCCGAAGAATTTTTACCGATGATTTTTGAATCAAAGGACGGCAGAACAGTACGTCTTTCAGATGTAGGGACGGTAGTAAACTCTATTAAAAGTGACAAATCCGGATCATGGGTTAACGGTAAGCGGGCAATTATTATTGCTATTCAAAAACAGCCCGGATCAAATACGATTCAGGTCTGCCAGACTATTTTGGGTATGCTTCCTACAATTCGCCAGCAGATTCCAGCCGGAATCGATATGACAGTTTTATATGACCGCTCTATCCCTATTAAAGATGCGGTTGATGATGTTCAGGTTACACTCCTGCTGGCTGTTTTCTTTGTTATCTGCGTTATTTTCTTCTTCCTCAGAAACATATCCGCAACACTGATTGCGGCGGTTGCTGTTCCTGTATCTATTATTTTTACCTTCGCAATTATGTATGTGCTGGGGTATTCGCTGGATACGCTGTCGCTGCTCGCGCTAACGCTCTCGGTCGGATTTGTTGTGGATGATGCGGTGGTCATGATCGAAAACGTCGTCCGCCATTTGGAAATGGGCAAAAAGCCGTACTACGCAGCTCTTGAAGGAGCCAAGCAGATAACCTTCACCATCGTTTCGATGACCTTGTCATTATCGGTTGTTTTTATTCCGCTGATGTATATGTCCGGGATTATCGGCCGAATTCTGCATGAATTTGCCATGACCATTACCGTTGCCATCCTTGCCTCCGGTGTTGTTTCACTGACTTTAACGCCTATGCTGGCAAGCAGGCTTCTTAAACCGGGAAGTAAGCTTTCTGAATCTGACAAGTTCAATGATTTTTTACTGAGCAATTATGAGCGGTCTCTCCATTTTGTAATGCGCCATCGCCGTATGACTATGGTCTTCGCTGGGATCATTCTACTGGCAACTATTCACTTTTTTATGGCCATTCCAAAAGGTTTTCTCCCTACAGACGATATGAGTTACTGTCAGGGATTTGCGCAAAGTAAACAGGGCATTTCATATAATTCCATGAAGGAACATATTTTAGCCCTTGAGCCGATACTTGAAGCTGATGAAAACATTAAACATGTCATCGTCGTTGCAGGGGTTCCGGTCCTTAATCAGGGATACATTTTCCCGATGCTTGTTGAACCGAATGAACGTAAAATGACAGCGGACGAAGTTGCGCGTTCTTTAATGCAAAAGCTCAACCAAGATCCGGGAATCATGGTCTGGATTCAGAATCCTCCAATGATCAGACTTACGGCTAAAACTACAAAAAATTTATACCAGTATACTATTCAGGCCCCGGATCAGGTTGAACTATTCGAAATAGCACCTAAATTTGAAATGGCTCTGCATAAAATTCCATTCCTGACCGGACTCAACTCAGACCTTCTGGATAACAACCCAGAACTATGGGTGAAAATAGACAGAGATAAAGCCTCGTACTACGGAGTTACTGCTCACGACATCGAAAACACCCTTAATTCAGCGTATTCAGAGCGGAAAGTCTCCACAATTTACGGAGACACAGACCAGTACTGGGTTATTCTGGAAGTTCTACCATACAATAAAAAAGATCCTAGAGACCTCAAAAAATTATATATTGCCAACAAAGACGGACAACTGGTTCGGCTTGATAACATTGCCACTTTTGATGAAAAACCTGGACCGATGCAGGTTAACCATACCGGTATGCTGCCATCTGTAACCTATTCATTTAATATTGCTCCCGGATTTTCGTTAAGTGATGCAACTACGGCAATCAACGAACTTGCACTTGAGACTTTGCCTGACACGGTAGTTTCAAACTTTGAAGGAACAGCTGATGAATTCCAGAAATCAATGAGTAGCGTATTCTTCCTGTTGATCATTGCGATATTCATCATCTTCATAATCCTCGGTATTCTGTATGAAAGCTGGATACACCCGATCACGATTATCTCAGGTCTTCCTTCAGCCGCCATCGGTGGACTTTTAACACTGACTTTATTCGGCAAAGACCTCGACCTTTTCGGAATCGTCGGTATCATCATGCTGATCGGTATTGTTAAGAAAAACGCTATTATGGTTGTCGACTTTGCACTTGAAGCGGAAGAAACGGATAAACTCAGCCCTCAAGACGCCGCAATTAAAGGTTCACTGGAAAGGTTCAGACCGATCATGATGACAACAGTTGCGGCAATCGCAGGTGCCATGCCTATTGCTCTCGGGCTTGGCGCAGGTGCGCAGGCCAGACAGCCTATGGGGCTTGCAATCGTCGGCGGACTGATACTTTCACAAATTGTTACGTTATACCTGACTCCGGTCGTTTATACTTATATGGATACTCTCCAGAAGTGGCTGTATGAACGCGGCAGAGCTAAGCGTGATCTTTTAGGAATTCCGCATAAACATGATGATTAAATAAAACATAAAAAAGCGGTGGCAGTTATTAACTGCCACCGCTTTCCAACTAATTTCATTCATCTATTAATATCACTCATTAATCAAACAGTAATCGCAACTCCCGTTTGCCGGAAGGATGACCCCTTGTGAATTTCTGCCGTCCACTTTAAGAAGTATCGGCGCAGGAACTCTAAAGTGGCTGACAAACTCTCCTTCTTCAACGATTGGTTGTTTTGCAAACCACTCCCAGTCCATGAAATTATCTTCCTTATCCGAAACCATTAGATAATTAATTCCAAGTGTTGTTATATTATGGAAAAAATGAGATCCCTGCGAAGGTTCCACCTTGAGCGTTTCCGTAGACGTTTCGATGATTGCAGAAACACCTGAAATATCAGGCCACTCAACGGGAATACCGAGCCAGTGATCAGCGGAGCCCCATCTTCCCGGTCCGGAAAGGATATATCTACGGTTCTGCCCCACAAGTTTTCCATTCATCTTAGAAATTTCAATCGCAATTTCGCGAGTTTTCGCAACATCAAATGTATCTGGACGAACTATCAGTATATCTTCAATATCATTTTTTTCAGCATTTCCCAAAGCGTGACTTGAAATACATACTGCGTTTTTCAAATCTTCATCTGTGATATAAACCTGATTTAAATCCGCTCTGGCACTCATAGGTCTTAATTGAAGAAGATTGAATTCCGGTTTGCGCCCGTCGTCATACATATTAATACAGAATTCCACTTCAACCGGACCGCCCATACCTTTTTCAGCAATAAGAAGTACATCTTTCAAAACAGATGCAAGAGGTATTGATTTATGCTTTAAAACAGGCGCAAATAAAATAACTTTCGGCCCCGGAACGGCTGCGGTATCCCTTATTCTGCCCTCTTCGGGTAGATAGGTTGAAGCAAGCATCTGAACAGGTGCAATATCTTCAAAATCAGCAATATTTAATCTTTCTAAATTTGCATCGTCATGAATATTGAGATCTTCTCCCCTATTCATTTTGAGCCCGTAAAAACGAGTCTGAGCATTTTTAAGAGAAGCGGCAAGTGTCGGACATTGCGGAAGTATTTTAGGATATCTCGGTGAGAATCTTATGCACTGCTCACCGTCGACAACAGACTTGCCAATCCCCATGGCGATAGTTGCAACACCGTCTTCAGGCTTCATTTTTCCAAATGGATAATAATTGTAGGATTGCCCCACTCCGGAAATAGCAGGGAAAAAATAATCGCCGTATTGCTGACCTGCAACGTGCTGAATAATTACTGCCATTTTTTCTTCATCGGTGCGCTGATTAACCCGCAGCGAAAATGACTTGGGAGCCTTATAATAGGTTGAAGCCCATACGAGCTTAATAGCTTCGACCAGTTGTGCAAGGCGGTTTTCAAGATCAGGATGATCGTTAGGTATCATATAGGTACTGTAAAGCCCTGCGTACGCTTGATACTGAGCATCTTCAAGAAGGCTGGAAGACCGCACGGAAAGCGGATATTTCACTTCCGTTAAATAGGCCCAGAGTTGCGCTTCAATCCATCCGGGGAAAAAGGCATCTGAAAATATCTGCGTGACCTGCTCATCTTCAACATCTGCCGAAGCGAGATAAGACAGATTATTCATCTCCATAAAATCATCAAATCCCGAAGTGCCGATAGTCAGAGTTTTAGGCGTGGATATTACTATATCGGAATGCTTTTCATGCATCCACGGATTACGATTCAGCATGGAGCAGATGAAAGCCAGCCCCCTGGCCTTGCCGCCTAGTGAACCGGAACCGATTTTCAAAAACTCTGTCTGCGGATCAAAATCCTTTGGATTAAATGAAACAATCACGCCCTGCTGCCGGCGTGTACGGCGCGCGGCAATAAGCGAGAGCATAAACTGGCGATGCGCTTCAATAGTAGGAAAATCTTTATCCTTCAGCGGCCTTAACTTATTGGCAAGTCTGATTTCAGTTCGCGCATAAAACCAGCGCGAGAAGTCATTCTTTTCGCAATGTCTTAAAAAAATATCTTGCGGGATATTGCGAAGAATTTTTTCCAGTGAATATAAACTGGAAGCTCTGGCTATCTCGTTTCCATCAAGATCTCTAAAAATAAAATCTCCGAACCCGAGATGTTCAGTCACAAAACGTCGCACTTCCGACATTAAATCAGGAGAGTTTTTATCAACAAAATAGGCTGGAATATCTTCAGCTCTGGACTTGTTTGCGGGTTCATTACTGGCAAGAAGGAGCGGAATATCTTCCCGATGCGCTTTAATATCCTTTAACAAATCAACACCTGCGCTACCATTAAGCTTACCGTCTCTGGGAAAACGCACATCAGAAATTACACCTAAGATATACGGTCCATATTTTTTAATAAGCTTTAAAGCTTCTTCATAATTCTGCGCGGTCAGGATTTTCGGGCGGGCGCGCATGGTCAAAAGACGATGCTCGGAATTTAATCCTTCTTCAAGAAGTGCCTGAGTCTGCCGGACAAGTTCTTTATATAAAATAGGAAGAAAGGAAGCTAAATAACGCGGGGAATCTTCAACAACTATAATTACCCTGATTCCGACAGCCTTAGTATCATGCTCAACGTTAAGCAAATCCTCAAGATTCTTGACCATTGCGACCAGCAGTTCCGCATCTCCTGACCAGACGAACTGAATATCCACTCCGCCTAAAGCATCACCTTCATCAACATCTACCTGCCTGTGGCTAAGCATTGCAACTGAAATACCCGGGACTTTATCCTTAATTCTAAGCCCCATATCAAAACAATCCATATTTGAAAGATGAGGCATTATGATGACTAAATCAAAACTATACTGTCCCAAAATTTCAAGAGCTTCATCAATATTTGAAACCCATGTAAGTCGCGGCGGTCGGCTGAGGTTAAGCCCCCGATATTCGCTTACTATTCTTTCAGAAAGTTTACTGTCTTCCTCCATAACCCAAGCGTCATATGGACTGGAAATCAAAAGAATCTCTCTGACTTTTACTTGCATAAGGTCATAATAAAGACTGAATTTTCGTCCCTTATCGTCAGTAAACATCGATTTGTTTTCCATAACTTTTCCGCCGGAATTTAAATTAATCATATTGAAAAAGGGCGAAAAGCGAAAAACGCAATCCGCCCTTCGGGTGTGATTATACCTTAAAGATATAGTAAACTATACAATACCCTGATCAAGCATTGCATCCGCAACCTTTACAAAACCGGCAATATTGGCACCGTTCATATAGTTAAACGGAGTCCCGTATTGTTCCGCGGTTTCCATACAATTTTTATGAATATTTTTCATGATAGTCTTAAGTTTTTGGTCCACTTCTTCTCTTGACCAGCCGTGCCGCATACTATTCTGGCTCATTTCCAGCCCTGAAACTGAAACCCCTCCGGCATTGGCGGCCTTACCGGGAGCGTAAAGCAAACCACCATCAAGAAATAAATCTATACCGTCAGGGGTTGTAGGCATATTAGCCCCTTCAGAAAGAACTTTTATACCGTTTGCTATAATATTTGCGGCGTCCTTCCCATTGATTTCATTTTGAGTAGCACACGGGAAAGCACAATCTGCTTTATGATTCCAAAGAGGATTAAAATCTGAGTCAGGATTCACCGGAGTATAGACAGCTTCCGGATATTTATCGGCATATTCACGGACCCGTCCGCGCCGCACATTTTTAAGATTCATGATGTAATCAAGCTTTTCGCGGTCAACACCTCTTTCATCATAAATATAACCGGATGAATCTGAGAAGGTTACGGGTTTACTTCCAAGTTCAACTAACTTTTCCATAGCAAACTGGGCAACGTTGCCAGACCCGGAAACAAGGCTTGTAGTTCCTTCAAAAGTTTTATTTTTAGTCGCAAGCATTTCCGCTGCAAAATATACAGCTCCGTAACCCGTTGCTTCAGGGCGAATCAAACTTCCGCCCCAATTCAACCCTTTACCGGTTAAAACTCCGGTGAACTCATTACGGATTTTTTTATACATACCGAAAAGATAACCTATCTCGCGAGCACCGACTCCGATATCCCCTGCCGGAACATCAGTATCAGGGCCGATATGGCGGCACAGTTCCATCATAAAACTCTGGCAAAAGCGCATGACCTCCATATCCGTTTTACCCTTGGGATCAAAGTCAGATCCACCTTTACCACCGCCCATTGGTAAAGAAGTGAGCGAATTTTTAAAAACCTGCTCAAATGCAAGAAACTTCAGGATACCGAGATTGACTGAAGGATGAAATCTAAGCCCGCCTTTATATGGTCCTATTGCACTGTTCATCTCAATTCTGAACCCGCGGTTTACATGAACATCACCGTCATCATCAACCCAGGGAACGCGGAACATGATTACTCGTTCAGGCTCAACAATGCGCTCAAGAATACATGCACTGCGATACTCAGGATTTCGATCAAGAACAGGCTTAATCGACAACAGCACTTCACTTACAGCCTGATGAAATTCTCTTTCATTAGGATCTCTGTTTTTAATCAATTCCAGTATATCCATTCCTAAAGCCTCCTCTTCTTTTTCAAGAGTTGATAAAAAGAACTCGTCTTTTAAAAAAATATACTTATTTATTTCACTACTAACATATTAAGTCCACACATCTTTTTAAAAAAACGACTGCATTTCATATTTATTTTTTTACAATTATGTAAAAAGGCCCGAAATTCTGCATCAGCAAAATTTCGGGCCTCGATTCTTTAACAAAAACTTTAAATTATATATTGTGTTTCTTCAGAGTTTTACCTTTAGGAATTTTATTCAATTCAATCTTCCTGACCGGAGGTAGTGAGCAAGTTTCGCTGCAACATGTACCCTGCAGAAAACCGGTATATGTATAAAAAATTCTTTCGATCTTAGTCCGTCTTTCTGCCGGCAGAGGTTCTCTTTTATAACCTTCAACCATTGCAAGAAGCTTCTTGTAATCCGGAACAGATCTCATGCCATGAGCAAGTGTATCACCGGAAATAGCATCAAGCAGAAAAGCATCCATTGAATCCGTTATGACCACGTAAGGAACCGGTCCCCCCTGAAAAAGCTTTCCGGCGCAGACGGCTTCCCTTTCATAGCTTCCGACATCTCCGGCGCAGAACATCACCATAAGGATAGGAAGACCTTCTGGATCATATACAACCAAATCAATAGTGCGGCACATTTCTTCGCCGTCAATATTAAAACATAGATCTACTTTAGCTTTTAATGAATCCTTAGGATAACCGTGCTCTTCAACTAAAATCTTTGCTAAGGCCTGCCTGAACTCTTCATAAGTAGTCTCGTCTATTTCCTCTCCGCTCAGGTAATCCCGAAGAGTTCCGCCCATACTGATTTCGTGCATTCCAGCCTCCATAATATATTAACTCGGCAATTTATATCACATTACTTACTAGATAAGCATCCTGATTTCTAATGCAATATGTAACCTGCAAAGATATAAAAAGAATATTATTCAAGACCTTCCAGATTTATTCCGCTTGTTTCGATTCTGAAAAACCAGGTTACTATCGCGCCGAGAAGAGAACATCCGACTAAAAAATATAATATGGTTTCAATACCGAAATCTTTAAGCAGAAAAGGAAATAAAAAGGCTGTAGCAACAGCTCCGACCTTTGCAATGGACGCAGCAAGTCCAGCTCCTTTCCCCCTGATTTTAGTGGGGAAAACTTCTCCGGCAATCAAATAAGTAATGGAATTAGGGCCGACATTTGTCATAAAACTAAAGAGCATAAACCCGCTGAACAGATAAGCCATTTTCATTTCAGACGCAGCACTCATTGACAGAGTAGCCAAAAACAAGCCTACCGCGCAGCCGATAAATCCGAATATTTGAAGTTTGATTCTTCCGACTTTATCAGCAAGCATAACTGCGCATACAACCCCGACAATTAAAAGGACATCAATAAAGGCTGCTCCCTTGGCGGCTATCATATCATTTTGAATCAGGTCAGCGACATTTCTTGCGTAAACAGCCTTTGCGCCAATAACAGAGCTTAAAATTGTCGGAGTGAAAATACCGATGCCATACGTGCTGAGGTCTTGAAGAAACCACGGGACAGATGCAAGAATCGTTGCTCTAATATTTTTAGAACTAAATAATTCTAAATAAGTTCCGGCAGTTATTTTATCACCGTTGCTGTCAATGGTTTCCGGAGCAGCGAGTTTGATTACGGATGGATATTTAGGTTTCCGGTGCAGCAACCGCTTTAGGGCGGCTTCTGCTTCTTTTATCCGCCCCTTAGAGACGAGCCAGTGCCCGCTGTCAGGGACATAAAACCTTCCGATAACAACAATAATGGCAGGAATTATTGCTGTTCCGTACATCCATCGCCAAGCACCGAGATCAGGATTTTTATATAAAATTAAATACCCGATAGCGGTTCCGAATAATGCCCCGATAGCCTGAAAAGCAAATGCACTGAGCACAAGCCTGCCGCGGTCAATACTTGGAATACTTTCAGATATAATCATATGCGCCGTCGGATAGTCACACCCCAGGGCAAGGCCCACGCCGAAAAGAAATATCACTAGTGTTGCATAAGTGGTGCTGGAAACAAGACAAACCAAACATACTGTAAAAATAATCATTTCAGCTATAAACATTTTTTTTCTGCCATAGTGATCAGCAAGATAGCCTAAAGCAGAAGCTCCAACTAAAATACCAAACAAGGATGCTGCGCTGACGGCTCCTTTTTCAAAAGCACTTAAATTAAACTCACGAACAATAAGAGGCAGAGCAACACCGGTCATAAAAACAACAAGCCCTTCAAAAAATTTTCCGGCAGAAGCCAAAAACCAAATCCGCCATTGCATAGCAGTCATCGGCGAAAAGGGAGCAATAGTTCCATCAGCCCAGTAAGGAGTTTCATCAATATAGTCCTGAACAGTTTTGGCAACAGCCTTATCACCTTCAACAATTTTAGACATACAGTTCTACTCCATTTTATATCAATAATGATTTTTATGTACCATGTAGATAAACGTTTGTCTTGAAATCATAATTCCAATCAAGGTTAAACAAAAAATATTTAAAAAAACTCATTAAAAGTAGATCAATACATATTAATTATCACAATTAATCGAGCTAAAATAAGATATTTTTACTTTTTTTATTGACCTAGGTTTTCGACTTGTATAGACAGTAGTTGATTTTGACTTTCAATTTCTTTTTCTTGTTTTACTTTTTTTATTAAGATTGTGCTGTCATTCCATACCGTGATTTATAATCAAGACGATTGGAAATGGTAGGTTCGTTAACTTATTTAGGAGCTGCTTTGATTGATAATGACTGTCATATTCACTTTGATTCAACTTCAACAATTAACTTTGCAATAATAACCTTAGCTGTCGCGGAGCATAGAAATGACTAAAAATATTAACCTTTCAGAAATTTGTTCAGGAAAGTCATATTGCGTTCTCGGATTTGATCTTGAATCTTCTGACTACGCACAAAAACTACACAAAATGGGATTTGTTGCAGGAACTACTATTGAGCTGGCACCCATAAAAATTTCCGACCCCATGGTTTTCCAAATCCGTGGGAGCCGCGTGGCACTCAGAAAAAATGAAGCCACCCAAGTACAAGTGAAGGAGCTCTAAAATGCATAAGATTGAACGACTTGCCATAGCAGGCGTACCCAACAGCGGTAAAACAACCCTTTTCAATGCCCTCACAGGCTCCAGTCAAAAAGTTGGAAACTGGCCCGGAGTTACAGTTGAAAAAATTCAGGGCACTTTTCCCTTACAAGGCAGTATAGTTGAACTGGTGGACTTACCGGGGACTTATAACCTTACCCCGGACACAGAAGATCAGAAAGTCGCGGAAAAAGTACTCCGCCAAGGAGAATATGACCTGATCTTAAACGTTGTTGATGCGACTAATCTTTCACGGAATCTGTTTTTAACAATGGACCTCAAAGAGCACACAGATCAGATTATCATTTTGCTTAACATGCTGGATGTTGCCGAAAAAGAAGGTCTGGACATTGATGTCGAGGCTCTAAGTAAAGAACTTGGATTACCTGTAATACCTGTGATTGCAGTGGATAAAGTATCCGTAAACAAAGCGGTGAAAGCAATTGAAGCAACTGCTAACAACCTGCCTCCTCATGATTCGCATGCTACGAAACAGGAAGTAATGGATACAGTTAAAAAATATACTGTTATTGACAGCATTTGCGACAAAGTAGTTAAGGAAAAACTTGATCGCAGCCAAAACTTTACGAATAAAGTGGACAGCGTTGTGATGAACCGTTTTGCGTCAATTCCAGTCTTTCTGGTTTCCATGTTCATAACCTTCTGGTTTGCTATCGGTTTAGGTTCGGTATTTATTGATTTTTTTGATATTATGGCAGGACTGATTTTTGTTGATATACCAACGGCAGCTTTGGAAAGTGTGCACGCACCGGAATGGTTACATGTAGTTATCGCCGGAGGGCTAGGTGCCGGAATTCAGACTGTAGCTACATTTATACCTGTAGTATTTTTCATGTTCCTAGCCTTGGCAATTCTTGAAGACTTTGGATATATGGCCCGAGTCGGGGTCGTTGCGGACCGCTTTATGCGTAAAATCGGCTTACCGGGATCTGCTTTCATTCCAATGGTTGTCGGATTCGGTTGTACAGTTCCTGCTGTTATGGCGGCAAGAACTCTTACCTCAAAACGTGACCGCTTCATGACTATTTTCATGGCACCGTTTATGTCTTGCGGAGCAAGGCTCCCTGTATACGCACTTTTTTGCGTAGCCTTATTCGGTTCATATTCCGGACTTGCTGTATTTTTGATTTATCTGTCCGGACTTGCCATGGCTATTTTCACAGGATTCCTGCTTAAAAACACTTTATTCAAAGGCGTCCCGTCACATTTTGTAATGGACCTGCCACTCTACCATATCCCACGTATCAGCGCGGTATTCAAAAGTGCATGGCTCAGACTGAACGGCTTTATCAAGCGCGCCGGAGTTATTGTCGTCAGCGCAGTATTTGTGCTCAGCATGTTAAACTCAATCGGGATTACAAACGGACAAATTTCTTTCGGCAATGAAGATTCACAGGCATCTGTTCTTGCCTACGCCAGCAAGGCGATCTCCCCTGTGTTCAAACCAATGGGAATTTCGGAAGATAACTGGCCTGCATCGGTTGCTCTTTTCACCGGACTTTTTGCAAAAGAAGCAATCGTCGGAACAGTAAACTCATTATATTCATCACTTGATATGCAGGATACAGCTGAAACGGCTCCTGAAGAAGAAGCAACTGGATTAGATATCAGCGGCACAATAGGTGAAGCTTTTTCCACTATCAGCGATGGGCTTGTAGGAATCTTTACCTCTGTAGACCTTCTGGGAGTCGGGCTTGTCACCGAAGACAGCGCGACTGTCAGCGAAGAAATCGGTGCAAGCACGGCTGTTTACAAACATATTGCAGCTAACTTCACAGTATTCTCTGCCTTTGCCTACCTGCTGTTTGTTTTAATGTATTTCCCTTGTCTGGCGGTGATCGGAGCGACAAAACAGGAAATGGGTGGTTTCTACTCAGGAGTAATGGCCATGTACTGCACCGCATTAGGCTGGTCAGTAGCTACCCTGTTCTACCAGATAACCGAAGGAAGAAACATATTGTACATCGGAATTGCTCTCGCAATTCTTGCGGCAATATACGGAACACTTAAATATCTAGGAACAAAGGAATCAGAACCACTACCGATTCTGCAACCTATTAAATAAGGCTAATCCTCCTCAGCCTCTCCTTACTAAAAGCTCCTTCTGCCTACCCCCAACAGGCGGAGGGAGCTTTTTCCATAGCATAATCACTGCTCAATAAAAAATCCTCCGTATACCTGATGGTATACGGAGGATAATAAAATCCAATTTAATCAATTGTCCGTTATGGCAGAAGTGATCCTCCAGCTCCTAAAGCTAAATCAAAAACACTTGAAGGCATCAGTCCTAATGCTAAGACCAGCACGGAGAGAAGTCCTGCACCGACAAGACTGAAAGGTGAAGTATCCGGTAGTGGAGCTTCATCTTCTGCATCGTTGGTATAGGCATGGCGGACAAGGCCTAAGTAGTAATAGATTGAAATCGCGGTATTGATACCGGCTATGATGATAAGCCAGTTGTAACCGTGATTCCACCCTGCGGAGAACAGAAACAGTTTACCCATAAATCCTGCCATTGGCGGCAAACCGACAAGGGCAAAAGCTCCTACTGCAAGAGCAAAAGCAAGCGTTGGAGCACGCTTATGCAAGCCGTCCAAATCCTTAAGCTTCAGATTGCGTCCGTCAACAGACACTCTGCTGACCACCCAGAAACAAGTCAGGTTCATTGCAACATATGCCAAGGCATAAAAGCTTGCGGCAGCCAACCCTTCGGGTGTTCCAGAAACCAGACCGATCATAATGTAACCGGCATGGGCGACAGAAGAATAACCTAGAATTCTTTTCACATCGGTCTGTACCAATGCGGCAAGGTTACCGAATGTCATGGACAGTGCACCGAGCACAGCCAGCATAGTTGTTATATCGTACCCGGGCTTAAACATTGTAGCTAAGCGAATCAGAATAACAATTGCGCCGAGCTTGGGCAGAGTCGCAACAAACGCGGCGGTTTCATTGCTTGTGCCTTCATAAACATCAGGACACCAGAAGTGAAACGGAAACAGCGCAAGCTTGTAAAACATTCCGATAAGAAACAATGACATACCTGTGACAGCCATAGGAGAAGCGGCAAAGCTCCAGTTCCCTTTGACCAGTTCAGCAAGATAAGTGGTATGCATTCCTGCAAGAATATAAGAGAACCCGTACAAGGCAAGAGCCGTAGCAACCGCTCCGAAGAGAATGTATTTAATACCCGCTTCAGCGGCGTCCTTGCTCTTAGCCCGCACTGCAATGATGGTGTAGAGACTGTAAGAAGAAAGCTCCAAAGCGAGATACATAGTAATAAGTTCTACTGCGGAAGATAAGAGCATTAATCCCCATGCACTGAGTGCGAGGAACAGAAAATAATCTGTAGTCTTTTCTTTATCCAAAGTAGGCTGACGGGTAGCATTAAGAACAGTTATAAAAAAACCTATGGCAATGGCGGCCTTAAAGAACTGGGATAAATGGTCAACGCGGTATGAATCCCAGAAAACAAGACCTTGCGCTCCAACAGACACAACCGCGACCACCACGCCTAAAGCTGCTGCTATGGGAAGCAACGGTCCAACTTTAGTGCGCATCTTGGGGCTGCCGATGCTTTGAATAAAAAGCATGGCAATAACAAGAAACTGGTAGATTTCCGGTAAAATCAGATTCGGATTGAAAGTCACTTCAGTCTCTCCAGTTGTTTATTTGACTATGTTCTTGATGGAGTTCCAAGCCATATCCAACGGTCTTTCATCATCTATACTGACTGCCTGCGACTTTGTATGCACATCATTTTGCAACTTGATAAGTGAGGCATCCATAACTTTAAAAGTGAGTGCCGGAGCAAGGCCGATGTAGAAAACAAACACAGCCGGAATCGCAAGATAAGTCCACTCACGCAGATTCAAATCCTTCCAGCCTTTCCAGCTTGAAGGCCTGCCCCATGCAAGCTTAAGTGAAATACGAAGCATATAGGCTGCAGCAATCATGGCACCCGGAACAAGACATGCTCCGATCCACGGATTCTGCTCAAATGCTCCTATGAAAACCAGAATTTCACCGACAAAACTGTTGGTTCCGGGGAACCCGAATGATGACAGAGCAAATAGTCCCCAGAATCCCATATATGCAGGCATATACTTTCCGAGGCCGAGGTTGTCATAGATATCTCTACTGTGACTGCGCTCATAAATAGCTCCGATCATCATAAAGAGACCACCTGTGACAATCCCGTGGTTCAGCATCTGAAAGAGCGCACCTTCAAGCCCGTGAAGGTTGAAAAGGAAAATCCCCAGAGTGACAAAACCCATATGACTAACAGACGAGTAAGCAATAACTTTTTTAATATCATTTTGCCCCAGCGCAACCGCCCCGCCATAGATTATGGAAGCCACAGAGATTGCGATCATCATCGGAGCAAAATATACACTTGCTGCCGGAGTAAGCGGCAGGTTGAATCTTAAAAATCCGTAAGTTCCCATTTTAAGAAGAACAGAAGCCAGAATAACTGAACCTGCTGTCGGCGCCTGAACATGTGCGGCAGGTAACCATGTGTGAAACGGAAACATGGGAACCTTGATCGCAAATGCCAGAGCAAGAGCCAGAAAAGCCCAGAACTGAAAGCCGAATGAAAAGGTTTTCTCCATCAGTTCCGGTATTGCAAATGTTCCGCCCGCAATTCTGAAAGCGACAATCGCAACCAGAAGGAGCGCACTACCTGCAAGTGTGTAAAGAAAGAACTTGAGAGAAGCGTATTTCCTTTCCGGTCCGCCCCATACAGCGATGAGCAGATACATAGGTATCAGCATTGCTTCCCAGAATACATAGAATAAAACCAGATCAAGAGAGGTAAAGACTCCCACACAGGCTGCTGTCATAAACAGCAGACAGAAATGAAATTCTTTAACCCTTGTTTTTATATAGCTCCATGAACAGAGCACGCATAAGGGAAGAACCGCAATTGTCAGTACCACCATAAGGAAACTGATGCCGTCCGTTCCAAGATAATATTCAATCCCCCACTGCTTCACCCAATTCATTCTCTCCACGAACTGAAACTCCGCCGAGCCGAGTTTAAATCCCATGAACAGAGGAATAGAAAGCAGGAGTTCTATGACTGACACGATCAGCGTATAAATCCGGACTGCGGAATCACCCCGGAAGAAAAACAATCCGAAGGCCGCCACAAGCGGAAAGAGTACGAGACTGGTCAGAATAGGATAAGCTACTTCTTGCATTTAGATCTCTCCAATTTATCCAAGGTACCAGACAAGTCCGTAAATACAGAGCGCGAAGAAAACAGCCAGACCAAGGTAATCCTGTAGTCGTCCGGTTTGTATCTTAGCTCCGGTCCTGCCGATATTTCTTACCGTGTAGGCAGTTCCATCCACAACCGTATCAATCCCTTTGCGGTCGAACCATGATGATCCGGCAGCGAAGTCCATAAGAGCCCTGAGCCCGATAACTCTGTACACAGTGGTCCAGATCGAATCAGCCCATGCGACAGGGCGGCAGACCAACTGCAATCCGGCATTTCCGATAAACCTGTAAAGCTTATCGAAATCGAGGTTTCTGCCATGATGAGGTATAATAATTTTTCTCATTACCCAGAAACCTGCGCCTGTGAAAGCAAGCAGCATTGCTGACTGCAACAGATGCCAAGGAGTGTAAGGAGTGTATTCAACCGGGAACGGAAGCAGTTTGTAAAGCATCTGAGGATAAACACCCTGAGCAAAACAGAGAGTTGCTGCAATTCCCATTGCCACATACATATTCTTAGGGATTTTGGTGAGCTTCAGTTCAGTCTTTGCAGGCTTATTAAAGAAAGCAAAGTAAGGAAGTTTTATACCAACCGAAAGGAACGTACCTACTGCGGCAATTTCAAGACCTATTGCAAGCAAAGTATGATGCGATTCAGCCGCGCCTGTTATGGTCATGGTTTTACTGATAAATCCGTTAAAGAACGGCATTCCCGAAATGGAAACCGCCCCGACCATGTACAGCAAAACCACCCACGGAAGCCTTCCGACCAGACCGCCGAGCTTATCAAGATCAGCCGTACCCACTGAATACATCAGTGTTCCGACACTCATGAAGAGCAATCCTTTATAAAGGATATGTGCGTACGCATGGGCGACAGCCCCGTTCATACACATTGCTGTTCCGATTCCGATACCGGCAACCATGTACCCGACCTGAGAAACGATGTGGTAGGATAAAATCCTGCGCGCATTGTTTTCCATGGACGCGTAAAGTACTCCGTAAACCGCCATAAATGTTCCGGCAACAGCCAGAATATATACTCCGGAAAACCCTCTGGCCAGTACATAGACGGCTGTTTTTGTTGTAAACGCACACATAAAAACTGCGCCCGGGATGGTGGCTTCAGGATAAGCATCCGGCAGCCATGCATGCAGAGGAACAACAGCGGCGTTAACACAAAATCCTAACAGGATCAGCCAGTCGTAATACTGCATTGCCGAAGGATCGACAGGCAGAAACGCAAAAGTACCTATTTCATGATATCTAAGCAGCAATCCGCCGAGCAGAAAAAGCCCGCCGAGCATGTGGAACAGAAAATATCTGAATCCTGCTGCGCTTGAAGTTTTAGTTCTGTGAAGCCAGACAAGGAATGTCGAAGCGACTGCCATTAGTTCCCAGAAGATAAAGAGAGTCAGATAATCTCCTGCAAATACACAACCGAATGATCCGGCGACATACAATGCCGCTGAAGCATGATGCGCTTTTTCCTTCACATGAAGGGAATAAATCATGCCGATCAACGATTGGATGGCAAAAACATTCGCAAACACCAGTGAGAGTTTGTCTACTCTGCCCAGAATCAGGGTATTTCCCAGATAAGGAATAATCCCGAAACTGCCCATTGTTGCAGTGAACACAACCGCAATTGCAATAATAGGCGGGACAAGAAGCAGCCATTTCCAGTGTTGTCCCCTGAAAAACGGCAACGCCATAGCCAGAGCTATAAAGGCGACAGCCGGATGAAGAAATCCATTAATTTCCATCATCTTCCTCCGGTCCCACAAGGAAAGGTTGTAAGAGAACCTTCATCAAAAAAACCATCGCTACAGAAACTCCAAGGCCGAATAAAGCCCAGAATCCTGGATAAATATCATAATGATATTCAGGATGGTGAGGATGAATGAAGAAATTCAGTGCCAGTAACACAACAAGAAAGATGGCAAATGCCCTTTTCCACATTGTGAGATTCTTTGTGCGCTGGGTTTCAAACCAGTTTCCGAAACTGTTGCTCATGCCAAACGCTCCTTAGAATTTTCCGAAGACGTTGATAAACTGTAAAAACGTCTGGGGATAAAGGCCCAGCCAGACGGAAATCAATGCCGTAGTAAATAGCGGAATAACCATGGTGAGAGGAGCTTCACTGTATTGCTCAAGATTAGCACCCTCAGCCGGAGCTTTAAAAAACGCTCTATAAATAATAGGAGCGAAATATCCGGCATTCAGGAAGGTACTGGCTAAAAGTGCAATCAGAAGTCCCCATTGTCCAATGGTTACAGCCCCCTTGATCAGATACCATTTGGTTACAAATCCACAAACAGGCGGAACACCGATCATGGACAGCGAAGCAATTGCAAATGCTCCGAATGTCCACGGCATTCGTCGTCCAAGCCCGTCCATTTTGCTTATTTCTCTGATGTGGGTCGCCACATAAATAGACCCTGCCCCGAAGAACAATGTGATTTTGGAAAAGGCGTGATGAGCAATATGCATCAACCCGCCCTGCACAGCTTCAGGGGTGAGCATGGCAACACCTACAATGATGTATGAGAGCTGACTGACCGTTGAATATGCCAGCCGTGCTTTAATATCATCTTTAGTAAGCGCAATCAGTGAAGCTGTAATAATGGTAAACGCCGCAAGGTATGCGGTAGGAAGTCCGAGTCCTAGTTTATCCATGAGATCCACACCGAATCCTGAAAGGATAACGCGTGAAACCGAGAACACCCCGGCTTTAACAACTGCCACTGCATGCAGCAAAGCTGAAACAGGAGTCGGAGCAACCATCGCCGACGGCAGCCAGTTATGCAGAGGCATCAATGCTGCCTTTGCAAGACCTGCAAGGTAAAGGACATAAGTTATAGTTACTAAGGTCGGATTTGCATCGGCAGGGAAAATACCATGCTGAATGTTTCCGATGTTGAAATCAAGAGTTCCAGCCAGCACGTAGGTAAGAACCATCGCCGGAAGGAAAAATAATTTTGATGTACCCATGAGGTAAATCATGTATTTTCTTGCCCCGTTGAAAGAAACATCATCCTGATGATGAGCTACCAGCGGGTAAGTAAATACCGAAATAACTTCGTAGAAAAGGTACAGCGTGAAAATATTAGCGGAAAAAGCAACCCCGAGTGCTCCGAAAATGGCAACGGCAAAGCAGAAGTAATATCTGGTCTGCGCGTGTTCATTCAGGGTTCGCATGTAACCTATGTTGTAGCTGGTTGCAAAAATCCACAAAAGTGATGCAACCAGTGCAAAAACAAATGCCAGCCCGTCAGCTGCAAAAGAAACATTGATGCCGGGCATAATAGTAAAGAGTGTATATTCTCTTATTGTTCCTTGAAGAACTGCCGGAACCATGGATGCAACTGAAATAAATGCTAATATTCCGGCCCAGACAGAAACCGCCTCTCTTCTGTTCTGATTATCGCGAAACAACCAGATCAAGATCGGCGCAACCATTGTTATTGCAAGCGGAATGAGCATACGTGTACTGTTGATGAATTCATTGCTAACTGTCATATGATCAACCCTTCAGCCTTGAAACAACATCTGTTTCAGTACTTTTGAACCGTTTTGCAACGACCACAATAATTGCAAGTACAAGTGTGGCCTCGGCAGCAGCCAGTCCCATGACAAAAAGAGTAGCTATCTGCCCTGTCGCACTATCGGCTGCGGTCAATTGTGATGCTGAAACAATGGAAAGCCCGGCTCCATTGAGCATAAGTTCCACCGAAATGAGCATCCCTACCAAACTCTTGCGCCAGACAATTCCGTAAAGACCTATTGCCAGCAGTCCAAGAGCCACAAGCTGATACATCATGAGCGGACTCATTCAGCTGCCCTCCCTTTTTTTTCGAAAGCAAGCAGCACAGCTCCGGCCATTGCCGCCAGCAGAACCACTGAAATAAGTTCGAAGGCAAGCGAATAATTATCAAGCAGACCTTTACCTAAGACAGCAAGAGGAACTTCTACCGGAAGTTTAATACTTACCGGCTGATAATTAACGACTACCAATCCGATTACAAAGACCGGCGAAATAAATGCCAGTGCGGACAGCAAGGCTTTTCCGGGTCTGCGAGCACCTGATTCAATCCCTTGAGCATCAGCCCTGCTGAGCATGATGGCAAAAAAGATTAAAACACAGACTGCGCCCACGTAGATAAGTATCTGCATAAAAGCCATAAACGGTGCAGCCATCAGCAAATACATTCCGGCAACACCCATCAAAGATGTTATAAGCCCGACCATTGCCCGAACCAGACTGTGCGCCCCGACCGCAAAACACCCTCCGCCGAGAACCAGCAGCGTGTACACAACGAAAGCGATTTTAGCCAACAGTTCCATAATCAATCTTCCCTCGTTGAATTTTCAGGTTCATTGGGAGGCGTCTTAGCCTTAGCTTGGGTGGCAAGACGAGCCAGAAGATCCATTTTAAAAGCGTTGCGATCAGTTGAAGCGAGATACACATTGCTGGAATATCTCAGCGATTTAACCGGACAGTTTTCAGAGCACAATCCGCAAAGTGAACAAAGCGTATAATCATAAATAAATTTAGAAGGTTTTTTCGGAGCTTTCGGCTTTTCAACCTTTTCTCCGCGCGCTTCCGCCTCTTTCATCACCTGTAATTCTTCTTCAGTCGGAACAGGATCTTTCGCCTTGAGAACTGTAAGACACTTACTGGGACAGACAGTAACGCACATCATACACGCTATACATTTTGGCGAAGCCGGATCCTTCGGTTTACCCACCAGTTCCAACGGACCTCTGAAACCTTCTAATTGCGCTTCTGTAACAGTTTCACGCGGATAGTGCAGAGTAATCTGCTTATCTGCAAAATTCTTCCCCGTAATTTTGAGCCCGACAACAAGACTCCAAAGTCCTGTGACGTTTTCCCATATCCTTTTAATTGCGGTCATTATATCACCACCTGATTCAAGAAAGCTTGGTTACAAAGGCAGTTATCAACAAATTAAGCAATGCAAGCGGCATGAGCCACTTCCAGTTGATATTCAAAAGCTGGTCAAAGCGGACTCTTGGGAAAGTCCAGCGCAACCAGATCATTATCAGCAGGAGAACATATACTTTTGCAAGAAACCACCAGCTTCCGTCAAAGAAAGGTCCGTGCCATCCGCCGAGGAAAAGGGCTACCGCAACTGAACAGACAACAATCATGTTGGCGTATTCAGCGAGAAAAAACAGTCCGAATCCCATTCCCGAATATTCTGTGTGAAAACCCGCGGTCAGTTCACTTTCTGCTTCAGGAAGGTCAAACGGAGCACGGTTTGTTTCTCCGAGAGCACTGACAAAATAAATGATAAAAGCTAAAGGCTGCAAGACTGCATTCCACTGCCACGGCCAGCCTCCCTGACCCTGTACAATTTCAGACAAATTCAAACTTCCTGTCTGAAAAGCTATTGCCAGAACAGCCAATAACAGCGGGATTTCATACGCAACAGACTGAGCTACCGCACGCGCAGCTCCGAGCATTCCGTATTTATTATTAGATCCCCAGCCCGCAAGACAGAGGGCTAAAACATTAAGACCTGAAAACGCTAATATTAAAAGCAGCCCCAAATTCATTTCCATTCCCGTAGCTATAGGGCCGAACGGAATTGGAACAAAAAGTAATAGTGCCGGTAGAAATGAGATTATCGGGGCCAACCAGAAAAGAAACCCATCCGCACTTTTCGGAGTGAAAAGTTGCTTGCCGATCAATTTCACAGCGTCAGCAAGAGGCTGCAAAAGACCATGCGGACCAACTTCAAAAGGCCCCGGTCTACGCTGGATATGTCCCGCCACCTTACGTTCAAGGTAAACCAGAACAAGTCCGTTAAGCCCGACGAATGCGGCAATAGCCACAAGAGCAATCAGTAATTTTACCAGTTCAACGGGTATTTGAGACATATCGATACTTCCTCACTCTACCTGTCGATTTCAGGGATTACCATGTCAATACTACCAAGAATGGCAACAGCATCAGCCAGCATCGTCCCTTTCGCACATTCGGCGAAAAGATGTAGATTTGAAAATCCTGGAGCGCGGAGTTTAACCCTGTAAGGATTTTTATTACCGTCACTTACGACATGAACTCCGATCTTGCCGCGAGCACCTTCCGCTGCGAAATAAGCTTCACCGACAGGAGCTTTCCAAGTAGGTTTCGGAGCTTTCTTGTTGATATATTCACCTTCAGGAATCATTGCCACAGCCTGCTCGACAATTCGCAGACTCTGTTCAATTTCATCCATGCGAACCATATATCTGGCCATTGCATCGGCATCATTATAGACGGGAACATCCCAGTCAAAACGATCATACACGGAGTACGGTTCAATCTTACGTGTATCATGTTTGACTCCGGCTCCGCGAAGAAGCGGCCCGGTCGCCCCGTAACGCATACACATATCCTCATCCATGATTCCGACGTCTTCAATTCTTTTACGGAGAATGATGTTATCGGTAACCAGAGCTTTATAGATAGGAAGACGGCTTCTTAAGTAAGGAACTAACTCCGCACACTGTTTAAGAAAATCATCATCAAGATCTCGTGCAACGCCGCCGATGCGGAAAGAACTGTAAGTCAGTCTTGAACCGGTCGGTTTCTGCATCATATCCATGATTTTTTCGCGGTC
The DNA here is from genome assembly GCF_900177375.1 of Desulfovibrio gilichinskyi. Taxonomy (NCBI): domain Bacteria; kingdom Pseudomonadati; phylum Thermodesulfobacteriota; class Desulfovibrionia; order Desulfovibrionales; family Desulfovibrionaceae; genus Maridesulfovibrio; species Maridesulfovibrio gilichinskyi. Next base: position 82,116 of record NZ_FWZU01000006.1, read on the forward strand.
ATCAAAGGCATACATAATCGGAGTAAAAGCTCCGAGATCAAGAAGGTAGGCCCCCCACCAGAGCAGATGTGATGAAATTCTGTTTAATTCGGAAGTAATAACTCTGATAAATTCGGCGCGTTCAGGAACTTCTATTTCGGCCAGTTTTTCAACTGCTCCGACATATGCGTGGTTCCATGCAAGAGGGTGTAGATAATCAACCCTGCCCATGTTGGGCATAAACTGAACCCATGTTTTCACCTCTGCCATCTTTTCGTGCATGCGATGCAGATAGCCGAGAACAGGTTCAGCGCGGACAATATATTCGCCGTCAAGTTCGAGAATAACCCGCAGAACACCGTGGGTGGAAGGATGCTGAGGCCCCATGTTCAAAATCATGGTATTGTCTCTGGCTCCCTTCTCGAAATGATTCGTATAAAAATCGCCTTCAGGAAATGCATTCATAACTGTGCTTCCTATTTCGGTTCTTCTGGTTCGGCCTGAACCTCATCAAACAGCGTAAACCCCTCAGTCGTGAAAATTGATTTCCCCGGATCAATCAGATCACGCACTGAAACGCGTGATGCTTTATCCTTAAGAAGAACTCCTTGCGGGGTTTCAGGATCAAGTAGAAGAGGAATAAGGTTCGGATGCCCGCTGAAATTTATACCGTGAAAATCAGCACATTCACGTTCATGCCAGTCAGCACCCTGATATACATTTGATATGGTAGGAATCAAAGGCTCGTTATGAGCCAGCAGTACCCGGTGAGCCACCCGCTCAGAAGAATCGAAACGTGCATAATGGTAGGTAACTAAAAAGCCTTCAGAAGCATCGACAACATCTATGTCCTCAAGAAAATATTTTTTCCGGAGCATCTCTGTTGCTGCGGCTGAAATATCCTCTGGAGACAAAAATACATTATAATTAATTCCTGTTTTTTCAAACGAACACTTACAGACCATCAAAGGAGTAACAGTTTCCAGTAATTTCTCGCTCACCGACATTATGCATTCTCCTTTTCAAGAGATTCAGCAACAGGCCACCAACGTTTACCGGATACCTTTTTCTGGATTTCAAATAATCCTTCGAGCAAAGCTTCCGGACGAGGCGGACACCCCGGAACGAAAACATCAACAGGGATAAGTTTATCAACGCCTTCAATTATACCGTATTGATTTTTAAATTTGAAAGGACCACCAGAGATTGCACAGTTGCCAAGAGCCAGAACCCATTTAGGAGCAGGCATCTGTTCGTACAACCTGACAACAGCGGGTGCCATTTTTTTTGTAACTGTTCCCGCTACGATCATTAAATCAGCCTGACGAGCAGAAGGACGGAAAACTTCCGCGCCGAAACGCGCCATATCAAATCTGGCCATACCGCAAGCCATCATTTCGATAGCGCAGCAGGCAAGCCCGAATGTCATGGGCCAGAGGGACATGGATCTGCATATATCCATTGCATCCTCTGCAAGTTGAAGCCGGACAATACCATCTTCAATATGGTGTCCGCCTGGTGTCAGGATATTTTCCTCGGCCATGTGAACACCCCTTTTCTCCAGAAGTAGATTATTGCTAGGGCCAAAACACCCATAAAAACAGCCACCTTATAGAAGGACATCATCCCTTCGGCCTGCGGATACCAAGCTGCTACCGGGAATAAGTACAAAACATCAACGTCAAATGCCAAGAAAAGCAAAGCGTAGACATAATAACTTATTCCGAACTGATTCCATGCCCGGCCATGAGGTTTCATGCCGCACTCATACGACATTCCGATATCGCCGCCTTTTGCGCACGGAGCAATAAGCTTTGACAAAATCAAAGGGCCGCCGGCAAAAAGCAAGCCGCCAAGCATGAAGAGGAAAATGGCTAGCTGGAGCCAAGTAAAGATCATCTTTCACCCTCGCTTACTTTTTAAAAATTAGTAACACAAGAAGAGAAATAAACATAAACTAGTAGTACGAATAACTGGCGTAAACAAAAAAAGCTTTAATGAAAACAACCTCAACTGGTTATTTTTATTAAAGCTTATGTCACTCGCCTCTCAGAGTGTCAAGGAATTATGGCTGTAACTTCCGCAAAACAGCCTGTTAGAGCAAATTACAACTCTAAAATTTAATTTTATAAAATAAAATAAATCAGTATGTTAAACAGCACTTTGACCTGGTAAAAGAATTAATAAAAAAAATATTTTAGTTATTTTTTAATTAATTAAACTACCTACTTAGTCAGGATGTATTTCACCACTCACTTCACATTGATTATTTTTAAAATATCAGCGCGACTAATTTTCACATTTTCTATTCTACATATTTGTTTAAAAACAAGTATGTTAGCACTAAGATATCAATCTTTTAAATAAGTAATTAATAGATTCATAAATAAAAAACAAAAAAAAACTCACAACAAATCGTGTGAGTTTTAAATGTTCAAAGTTCGAACCTTACAACAGCAATTATGATCCACTACAATTTGTTATAGCTTCCTTCATCGCTGAAAAAACAAAATCTCTTAAAAGAACCTTCTTTAACCTTATACATTGCAGAATCCGCTTTCTGCACTAAATCTTCAGCAATGACCCCGTCTTCGGGAAAAAGACTTATTCCAACCGAAGCTCCGACATTACAAATCATCCCGTCAATATTAAAATCATCGGTGAGACTTTCGACAAATTCTTCTGCAACTTTTTTAACATCATCTCTACTGGAAGGTCGTTCAAGCAAAACGCAAAATTCATCACCACCCAGCCTGGCCAATGTGTCAGAAGACCTAAGCCTTGATTTCAACCGGTTAGCAACATTCAAAAGCAGAATATCCCCGGCATGATGACCGAATTGATCATTCACAGATTTAAAATGATCAAGATCAATGAAGAGCAATGCAAGTCTTTCTTTATATCGTCGAGCATTAGCAATTGATTTTTCCAGTCTGTCAAAAAAAAGATAACGATTAGGAACTCCGGTCAAAGCATCCAACGTAGCCTTTTCCTGTAAATCAAGTTCACATAACTTTCGCTGAGTAACGTCTTCAATTACTCCTTCAACATAAAATTCGCCGTCTTCTTCAAAAAGTCTTGAACTCTCTGAAATCCAAATAAGTGTACCATCTTTGCGGATCACTTTAATTTCATAATCATTTAAATACTTATCACGTTTTAGCGTTTCGATATAATTAAATCTGTCTCCGGAACTGATAAACATATCACATCCGCAACCAGAATTTAAAACATCCTCAGGTGAATCAAACCCCAGAATTCTGGCAAGAGCAGGATTAACTTCTACAAATTTTCCGTCTACAGTAGACCTGAAAATACCTTCGACAGCACGAACGAAAATATTACGATACTTTTCTTCGGCGATGCGCAGGGCTTTTTCCGTTTTAATACGCTGAGCAATTTCCCGCTCAAGAAGATCCTTCTGCCTCTTTAACTGGAGAAAAACACCGACCTTACTGCGCAAAGTGGGAGGGTCAATCGGTTGTGTTAAGAAATCAACAGCTCCGACATCGTATCCCATGCGGGCATATGCCGGGTCTTTATATATAGCAGTCAGAAATATAATTGGAATCAATTTACAAGAACTTATCCTTCTAATCGCTTTTGCAGTGTCGTAGCCGTCCATGCCTGGCATTTGAACATCTAAAAGTATGAGAGCAAAATCATGCTTTTCACACAGCTCAACCGACTCTTCCCCGTTTACGGCTTTGAAGATTTCAGCCCCTTCGTTGCGGAGAAGCCTGTCGAGCAGCATCAAATTGACGACATTATCGTCAACAATAAGTATTTTTAAGGGATTATCCATGAGTTACACTTAATACAATTCGCTAGAAGTTAAAACCCCAGAATAATATTTTTAACAAAAATAAGATTCTGTTTTTGCTGCTTGTTTTATCGTGAATTTCAACGTATTTATTTAACAAATATTTTTTTTTGCTGTTTTCGGAGATAAAAATGAGCAAAAGGCAACACTATACAGTTACAGGCGGAGCCGGATTTCTCGGTTCACGACTCTGCGAAAAACTGCTTGAACAAGGACACGAAGTATTGTGTGTAGATAACTTCTACACAGGGCAAAAATCTAACATCATAAAAATGATGGACAGCCCGTACTTTGAAATGATGCGACATGACATAACCTTCCCCCTTTATCTGGAGACTGATAACATATTTAATCTGGCTTGCCCTGCATCGCCGATTCACTATCAGTTTGACCCTGTTCAAACGACTAAAACATCAGTCCACGGAGCCATCAACGTACTTGGGCTGGCAAAAAGAGTTAAGGCTAAAATTTTTCAGGCATCTACTTCAGAGGTTTACGGAGATCCTGCATGCCATCCTCAAAAAGAAGACTATTGGGGCAATGTAAATCCAATAGGACCAAGAGCCTGTTATGATGAAGGCAAAAGATGCGCGGAAACACTTTTTTTCGATTACCACAGGCAGCACAAATTACGCATTAAAGTTGCAAGAATATTCAATACATACGGCCCGCGTATGGCTGTGAATGACGGGCGTGTCGTTTCAAACTTTATTGTACAGGCTCTAAAAAACGACCCCATCACTCTTTACGGCGACGGGTTACAGACCAGATCTTTTTGTTACATAGATGATCTTATTGATGCCTTTCTTAAAATAATGGATACAGACGATTCTTTCACCGGACCGGTTAATCTCGGAAATCCTCGCGAGTTTACAATCCGCCAACTTGCAGAAATTATAATCGAGATGATCGGATCATCGTCAAAAATAGTATTTAAACCGCTACCGGAAAACGATCCGTGCCAGCGAAGCCCGGACATAACCCTTGCACAAAAAACAATCGACTGGACTCCTTCCACTCCGCTTGAAGAAGGACTTAAACCGACCATCGCTTATTTCGAAAATATTTTAAGCAAATAAAAAAAGCCCGTCTTGATCACTCAAGACGGGCTTTTTTTGTATACTCAGTAAAGGTAAATTACTCGGCTTTAAAAATACCGGACTTACCACCTTCTTTATAAACAAGACGGCAATCAGTAATAACAACATCCTTTTGAACAGCTTTGCACATATCATAAATGGTCGCAGCTGCAATTTGAACAGCTATCAACGCTTCCATTTCAATTCCGGTTTTACCGGTTGTTCGAGCTTCAGCCTCAATTTCAATGAGATGATTCTTGTCATCAACATTAAACCGAACATCTACATAACTGATTGCCAAGGGATGGCATAGCGGGATTAATCTATGAGTTTCCTTAGCTCCCATTATTCCGGCAATCTTTGCGGTGTTCAAAGCATCTCCTTTAGGGAGAGCATTTTTCTGCAACATTTCAAAAGTTTTCTGATTCAGAAGAACTTTTCCTTTAGCGACAGCCTTACGAATAGTATCTTTTTTAGCTGAGACATCTACCATTACGGCATTTCCATCAGCGTCTAAATGGGAGAATTCACTCATTTTTTAATCACCCATCACCTTGTCTTTGGCTTTTTTAAAAAGTTTTTTTACTTTTTTCATGGGCTTTTCTTCCTCAAGAGCTGCAAACTGTTCTAGAAGTTCTTGCTGCTTATGACTGAGATTGGTTGGAGTCTTGACCTTAACTTCAATCAGAAGATCACCTTTATGTGAGCTTCCTAAATAAGGAAGACCTAACCCTCTAAGCTGAAAGACTTCACCGCTTTGCGTTCCCTTAGGGATGTCCATATCAACTGGTTCGTCAAGAGTTTGAATACTCATTTTATAACCCAATGCGGCCTGAACAAAAGTAATCTCAGTGGTCAGAACAAGATCCTGTCCCTGACGTTTGAAAACTTTATCCGGCTGCACAGTGATAACGACATACAAATCACCGTGTGGCCCACCGTTCAAGCCGGCTTCACCTTCACCGCGCAGACGAAGCCTTGACCCGTTATCTACACCGGCGGGGATACGAACATTAAGATTTTTTTCTTTACGGACATATCCGGCTCCGCGACAGGCGGAACATGGGTTAGTGATAACCTGTCCACGACCGTTACACGAAGGGCACGGTACAGAAATCTGGAAAAATCCCTGACTCTGTACAACTGAACCTCTACCGCCGCAGTGAGCACAAGTTTCAGGAGATGTGCCGGGAGCAGATCCGCTTCCGCCGCATTCCTCGCAAGTATCCGTAACAGGGAGAGTCAGCTCAACTTCGGTTCCCTTAGCCGCATCGCGAAAAGAAACTGTGAGATTATACCTGAGGTCTGATCCAGCCTGCATGCGTTTACCGCCCTGCCCCTGACTGAATCCGAAAATATCTCCGAAAATATCTCCGAATGAACCGAAGATATCTTCCGAAGATTTAAACCCACTAAACCCACCATTCACCCCGTCGTGCCCGTAGCGGTCGTAACGACTTCTTTTTTCGGGATCACGCAGGATTTCATATGCTTCGGCAGCTTCTTTAAACTTGGTCTCAGCTTCATCATCTCCTGGATTACGGTCAGGGTGATATTCAAAAGCAAGCTTGCGATAAGCCCGTTTTATTTCACCTTCCTGAGAATCCCTTGAGACCTGTAGAATTTCATAATAATCGCGTTTAGACATGCTTATTCACTATCCGGGTTTGCTCCAGAAAATGTGTGATAATCTTCAGGGATAACTTTACCGGCGGCAATTTCCCTCAAGGCTGTTACAATTTCTTTGTTCTTGGATTCAATAAGAGGAGGATATCCTTCACGGTACTGTTTAACTCTTTTGATGGCCATCTGGACAATAAGGAATCTGTTACCGACTTCAGCCAGACAATCTTCAATTGTAATCCTTGCCATATTATCTCCAAAACGATGGTTTTGCCGAAAGAGAAAATCTCTTTACGACTATTTTCTGAGAGGAATCTGACCTTGCAAATCTTCAAGCAATTTGTTGGATACCTGATAGTATCCGCTGTCATCACCAAGTGAAAGCCAACATAGCCCTGACGGAAGTTCAGGGTCAGTAAAAAACATAACTTTTACAAGCCTGCTGCCATCCACATTCATGAGTTCAAGTTCCATTGCTTTTACAGCTGAACTTGAAAGATCACTAATCGGTTCCGCCTCGAATTTTAATTCATTAAGTCGCCATAAAGACATGTCAATACCCAGCAACGGTTTTCTTTCATCAAGGCTTTCCCAGTTTTTATCAGATTTAATCCCGACAAAAGTCTGATTACCTTGCAAAACACGAATAGAACCAACCTTTCCTGTTTCAACAGAAAGAATGGAACGTTTGCGCATACCGAATGCTGTTTTATTCAACTGATCTACATGTTCTTTACTAAGAACAAAGAAACCATTTTGAACAGTGGAATTTGCTAGATAATAATCTCCATCGCCTTCCACTTCAAAAACTTCAACATTTTTAACACTCTTATCATTAAAAACAACTTCAATATTAAAAAGAAGATTACCAAGTCGGGCTTCAGACTCAGAAATAAGGCTTTTTGCCGGACTTTCCATTAAAGAGTGTAAAAATAAATCTATTTCCCCTGAACTGGACATTTGACCTGTCAAAGTGACAGGATAAGAAAAAACGAATTGGTCTTTCTGACGAACAAGAGTCCATAAAAAAGAGCCGCCGTCACCAAGAGAAATAGAAGAAATATCATTAACACCGCCGGAGAGTAATTGCAGATTGAAATAATACTCTGCAGGAAAATCACAACGACGGACAAAATCATTATTTAAAACGAATAATTCGTTTTGATCCAAAGAATTCACAGCAAAAGCGCCTTCATCAGAAGGAGATCTATCGCCGACAGTCATACTCAAGGCCTGACCGCCGCCCGTTGATATGCGTATTTGCGGAACAAGCAATCCATACTGCTGCCTGGCGTTTCCCGTCATACGCCCGATATATTTTAAAGCCTGTCCCTGAGCTAAGACTTCTAATAAACTCGCAACCTTTGAAGTATCCGCTAAGGGATATTTACTCCAGTCCTGCTGAACAACATCCCAGCCACCAGTTTTACGCACCAGTGAAAAGCAGTCTTTCCCAGAACGGCAGACATCAATCTTATCCACCTGCTGCGACGAAACTGACGGCCAGACAGGCTCAGGACGTAACATTGGAATCTCCGGAGAGCTGAAATAAAAGACTCCGCAGATGATGGCAACCAGAGCCAGAAAAATAAAAAATCTTTTCAGCACAGACCGCACCTTAGGATTAACAGACTTAGAACAGTTTCATCAATGGAGCAATTTACTAAGATAAACGAAATTAACTTGCATGTCAATTTATTTTGAGGCAAAGTGCCCACTTCTTTCTAGGAAAATCATTATTCAGTGATAGACCTAAACTAATTCTTAAATAAAATCAGTTTTTCTTTCTAAATTGTCCCGCAAACTGATTCGGAGTTTTCAAAATGCCCAAATGGGGAAAATTAAGCTATGCACAAAAAAAGACGGTTTCTACCGTGGGCATGCTTATGCAAAAAACTGAAATGGTTCACGACGGAGCTCGCATCGGAGTTGCAGTTTCAGGAGGAGTTGACAGTTTTGTACTGATCAAAACCATGCTTATCAGGCAGGCCATTATACCTATAAATATAGAACTGATGGTTCTTCATGTTAACCCCGGTTTTGATCCAGACAGCCACCATCCGCTCACCGACTGGTGTATTGAAAACGGAGTTCCCTCACATATAGAACTCACAAATTATGGACCGAGCGCTCATGGTCCGGAAAACAGAAGCAAATCGGCCTGTTTTTTTTGCAGCAGACTGCGGCGCAAAAGACTGTTTGAGTTATGTGATCAGTACAGCTTAACGCATCTGGCGATTGGGCATACTGCAGATGATCTTGTTACTACATTTCATATGAACATGGAACAAAATGGAAGAATTCAAGGCCTTTCAGCGAATGAATCTTTCTTTAAAGGCAAGCTCCATATGATCCGCCCGGCTCTTATGCTCGAAAAAAAATTCATTAAAGCGGCAGCCCGTCAATGGGAATTACCCATCTGGAAAAACAACTGCCCATCCAACGATGCAACCAAACGAAGCTATATTTATGAACGTCTCCAAGAAGAGTGGAATAAGAATCCTGTCACTAGAAACAACACTTTCAACGCCTTAAGGCGTTGGCAACTTGACTTAAACATGAAAAAGCAATAACAATTCTCAGAATTCATTACGCCTTTTACTCAGAGATGAATGTAACCTCATAAATAAACAGGCCGACGGAAACAATGCTATTCAAAAAATACCATATTGTTATATTTAAAAATCCTAGCGACAATGCACGCAAATTCCAAATCAGGGGATGGTTGTTTATATCCATCTTTGCCCTGATAGCCGGACTTATTGGCGGCAACATAATGCTCTGGAAATACTACGAAAATTATTCAGGACTAGAATCTAATCTTGCTCATGCTGAAAAGGCTGTCCAAGAACAAAAAGCACAGCTTCTATCTCTTTCTCAAAAGATGATGAATATTTCTCAAGACCTCGACAGAGTCAGAAATTTTGACTCCAAACTACGGGTAATGATCAATTTGGATCAGGAGAATGTTCAAAGCGCAGCTCCGAAAGGTGGTTCTACTGAACCGGATTTTTCAAATAATTACCTTCCGCTTTACCGACAGGAACTTCTTGTACGTAAAATGCATGATTTTCTGGCCCAGCTCAGCACTGAGGCAAAACTGGAAGAAGTAAAACAACAGGAAATAATCCACTCCATGCGCTCCAGACAGGATGCGCTCGATTCAACTCCATCTATCTGGCCCGTTGAAGGCTGGGTAACCTCCCCATTCGGCTGGCGAAGCTCGCCATTTACGGGCAAAAGAGAATATCACAAAGGTTTAGATATTTCCTGCCCTCTCGGCACACCTATATATGCTCCGGCACAAGGTACAATTTCCTTTGTAGGGCTTAGCGGCGGATATGGACGTTTGATTAAAATAAATCACGGCGCAAATCTTTCGACAAGATACGGCCACCTGAAAATGGCAACAGTGAAAAAAGGTCAAGTCGTTACACGCGGCGAGCTTATCGGTTATGCAGGCAGTACCGGACGCTCAACCGGCCCTCACGTTCACTATGAGGTTAGACTTGGCGGAGTTCCAGTCAGCCCGTTGCGTTATATTTTAAATTAAGACTCACTTTTAAGCAGTCTTAAGGCCCGTAAGGAAACTCTCCTGACGGGCCTTTTTATTGTCTGAAAACAGATAACACCGAGAATAAACCCCCGTCTACTCCCCCTTTGATCTATTTAAAGCTTAATGCTAATAAATTTTAAACAATGGGTCTTTTCTTGCAAAGGATGATAAAAAGAGAACAGCATGAATATTTTTCACTTCAGCCCAAGCGATCTTATGAGCTTCTACCTTACCTTCTTCAGGGTAAGTATTGTGCTATTTATGCTGCCTTTCTTCGGAGCCAATTCTATTCCCAATATGGTTAAAGCTGCGCTTGCCATAGTTTTAACAATTGCAATATGGCCTCAAATCTCATTTGATGGATCTCTTATGCCGTCAAATCCATATAATATCGCCATCATGATTTTAGGAGAACTTGTCTTAGGACTGACTCTCGGGATTATTATTAATGTCGTTTTTTCTGCGATACAGACAGGAGGGAACTTCATCGGCGTGCATATGGGATTATCGATGGTCAACGTTTTAGACCCTATGACGGGAGTAAACGAAGCAGTAACTGCCCATTTTTTATATATGTGTTCTATTCTGGTCTTCCTCAGTCTTAACGGTCATTTGTATCTTATTTCAGGACTGGTCGACAGTTTCAAATATATTCCTCCTGGGCAGATTTTTATTAACGAGACCCTTGTCACTCAAATAATGACCATTTCAAAGGATATATTTATCTTAGCCGTAAAGGTGGCTTCACCGATCATCGCCTCAATTTTTGTGGTAGACCTTGCCCTCGCTTTGATCAGTAAGATGGCCCCTCAAATGAACGTGCTGATGCTTGGCTTCCCTTTAAAAATCATGGTAGGATTTTACTTCTTAAGTATGGTATTCACAATTTTATCAATATTTATCGGGGACTTTGTGCACACACTTCCGGCTTACATGCTGAACATCATCAAAGCGGCCAGTCCGCTGGACATTCCTCCTTTAAAATAGGCCGCCATGCAAGACGATCCAAGTAAAACCGAGAAAGCGACTCCCAAGCGAGTAGACAAATCAAGGGAAGAAGGCAGTGTCCCCAAGGGACAGGAAATGGGAAAAACAATGACTCTGCTGGCCGGAGTCATTGCGCTTAAATTCTTGATGGATTTCTACTACAAAGAATTTTATACCCTTTTTCAATGGTTTTTAACCAAGGGCATTTATTTAGAGTTAAATAAAAATTCAGTCTACACACTGTTTATGTGGTGTTCTGAAAAACTTGCAATAATTTTACTCCCACTGCTGCTCTCAATTGCATTTGCGGCATATCTAACCCTTAGACTTCAGGTTGGTAGTTTGTGGTCTACTAAAGTTTTTGAGCCTAAATTCAGCAAAATGTTTAACTTGGTTGCAGGGATAAAAAGACTTCTTTTTGATGTAAAAACATTAGTCAGACTTGCTAAAAGTCTTTTACTGGCAACAGTTGTTGGAATTGCTCCATATATTGTTATTAAACAGGAACTGCCTAACTTTCTGCCGCTTTTTCACTCCGACGCTCACAGACTTGCTACTTTCATGCTTGAAGTCGGATACAAAATGGTCAGCTATACCATGCTCCCAATGATGGTGATTGCCATTGTCGACCTTTTGTATACCCGCTGGGACTATCAGGAAAACCTCAAAATGACTAAAGATGAAGTCAAGGACGAGCGCAAGCAGGCTGAAGGTGACCCGCAAGTCAAAATGCAGATGAAGCAGAAAATGAGAGCAATCCTTCAGCAGAGAATGATGAGTGAGGTTCCTAAGGCTGACGTAGTTATTACCAACCCTACTCACTACGCGATAGCATTGCGGTACGACGCCCTTCAGGCTCCTGCCCCTTTAGTGCTGGCCAAAGGAATGAACAAGGTAGCTGAAAGAATCAAAGAAATCGCCCGTGAAAACAACGTCCCTATCCGCGAAAACAAACCTTTGGCACAGGCTTTGTATAAACAGGTTGAGATCGGTGACGTAATTCCGGAAGAACTGTATCAGGCTGTGGCTGCTATTCTCGCTAAACTTCGAAGGTTCAAGCGTAAATAAAGGGCTAAGCCACCACTTCCACAATTTTCGTCACCTCAATTAAATACCTGAAAGGGGTGTCAAAATCATGGCCGCATCTAAGTCAAAAGCAGTAAATATAAATTATGAGAGATTTGCCAAACATGGAGATCTTCTCTTAGCGGCAGGCGTAGTAATTATTTTATTCGTCATGCTGATTCCGCTTCCCACACTCATAATTGACTTTATGCTGACTGTAAGTATTTCGCTTGGTTTAATCATTCTTATTACATCCATGTTCATGCAATCGCCCCTAGAGTTTTCAATATTTCCATCACTCCTGCTGGTCACAACTCTGTTGCGACTGGCTCTTAACGTTGCGACAACCAGGGCAATTCTTTTACACGGAGATGAAGGTACATCAGCCGCCGGTAACGTTATTCAAAGTTTCGGAGAATTTGTTGTAGGTGGTAACTACATAATCGGTACTGTAATCTTTCTCATTCTTTTTATCCTGAACAAGAAAGTTATCGTTGCCGGTACAACGCGTATTGCGGAAGTTGCCGCACGATTCACCTTGGACGCAATGCCCGGTAAACAGATGTCAATTGAAGCCGACCTTAACTCCGGCCTGATTGATGAAGAAGAAGCTCAGACTCAAAGAACACTGATCCGCAGAGAAGCAGACTTTTACGGAGCCATGGACGGTGCCGGTAAGTTTGTACAGGGAGATGTTAACGCCAGTATGATGATTACTTTTGTAAACATTATCGGCGGAATTTTAATCGGAGTTCTGCAAAAAGGCATGAACTGGTCTGACGCAGCGCAGACATACACACTCCTGACAATCGGTGATGGTCTTGTTTCCACAATTCCTTCACTTATCATTTCTACTTCAGCCGGTATCATCGTTTCCCGCGCAGCAGCTGAAGCCAAGATGGGCGAAGAATTTCTCGGCCAGCTTACTTACCACTCACGCGCTCTTAAACTGGTATCAGCCATACTTGTAATTTTCGGCATAGTTCCCGGAATGCCGACTGTTCCGTTCCTCACTCTTGCCGGAATAGTTTACGCAATTTCCACACTCAATCGTGACAGCGAAGATGCTAAAGATAAGCAGGAAGCAAAGGACAAGAAAGCAAAGGCAGATGTACCCTCTCTGGACAGCCCGGAAGAAGTACAAGCGCTGCTGCCGCTCGATCAGCTGGAACTGGAAGTCGGATACGGACTCATTCCGCTGGTGGACGAAGAACAGAATGGCAACCTTCTTTCCCGTATACGCTCAATACGCCGTCAATTCGCTCTGGACATGGGTGTCATTGTTCCGTCACTGCACCTGCGTGACAATCTCCAACTCAAACCCGGAGAATACCGAGTCCTCATTAAAGGCAACGCTGTTGCCTCAGCTGAGATTCTTATCGATCATCAGCTTGCTATGGACCCGGGTGATGCCAAGCATAGAATCAAAGGTATTGAAACAGTTGAGCCGGCCTTCAATCTGCCTGCCATCTGGATTCCTGACAGTCAGAAAGAAGAGGCAATGCTTGCAGGATACACGGTTGTTGACCCTTCAACCGTCATTGCGACTCATCTTACTGAAATTTTCCGCCGCAACCTTGGAGAATTCCTCGGAAGGCAGGAAACACAGGAACTGCTGGACAACCTTGCTAAGCGTGCGCCTAAAGCCGTTGAAGATCTGGTTCCGAATATTATGCCGCTCGGAACTGTTCAGAAAGTTCTACAGAATCTTGTTAAAGAAAACGTTTCAGTTCGCGACATGCTGACAGTTGTTGAAGCTCTTGCTGACTACGGACCATCAATTCACGACCCTGGGCAATTAACTGAATACGTCCGCTCTCACATGAGCAGAACGATTATCAAACCTTATCTTGCCAGTGATGGCAGCTTACCTATTCTGACCTTTGGTCCGAACGTAGAAGCAACTCTCAACTCGGCGATCAGGACTTCTGAAAATGGAGGTTTCCTTGCTCTTGACCCGGGAGCCGCTCAGCAGTTAATTCAGTCCGTCAGCGCAGCAGCTGAAAATGTACTGAATACTGACGGTCAACCCGTTGTGCTCTGTGCTCCTCAGATGCGAAGCCATTTAGCACAACTGATGGTACGGTTCTTGCCTACAATCCCTATAATATCTCAGGCTGAGATTCCTGCAAGTGTAAGAATCATGTCTGCCGGTACTGTAGAGTTTTAAAAAGGTTGGTAATATGCGGGTAAAAACATTCAGAGGAAACAGCACAGCATCAGTCTTCGCCGAAATCAAAGCTGAATTCGGTGACAGTGCTGTAATCCTCAGTAATAAATCAGTTGAGGAAAGTGGACGTAAAATCCACGAAATCATGGTCGGTGTCGAAGGTCAGGAAGCTCCTGTCCGGGCACAGTCCACCAGAGATGACGTTCTGGGCGATGCTATGAATAATATCCCCGAATGGAATCAGGAATGGAATCAGATTAAAGGCCATATGATGGCTCTTTTAAAGCCTCAAATGAACCTTAATCTCCTTGCTCCCCGCCAACGCCTCGCTCTGGAATATCTTGAGCGTGAAGGAGTTGAAGGCAGGGTTATTATGAGTTTGTTTCATGAGCTTAGACAAGATCCTTCAAAACAGATTCTGCCCGTTCTCGAAAACATAGCACCTGTCTGCTCTTTTAGCGAAGAGAACTGGCCTCAAAAGATTCATGCATTGGCTGGACCGCACGGTGTAGGCAAAACTTCTACAATCATCAGGCTTGCTCTTAAAGAAAAAAAAGATAATCCCGGGGCGCGGATATGCGTAGCGTCAGCGGATCAGGGACAGGGTAAAGGACGGCTTGTGCTGCGCCACTACGCAGACCTTTCAGGACTTGAATTCAAGGATCTTGTGACAAGAGAGGATTTCGCTGCACTGACAGGTGAAAGTCATAAATTTGACAAAATTTTTATCGATCTGCCGGGACTTTCCGCAAATTCGGAACTTGAAAGCTGGCTGGCAGTATGCGGATTGACCGGAACCTGCGATATAGCAGTTCATTTAGTAATGAACCCATATTTTGCTCCAGCACAATACACTGCATTTTTAAAGAAATACAAATCATCAAAACTAAAAAGTATTATCTGGACAAAACTTGATGAATCCTGCTCCTACGGCGCACTTATCAACACATCTTATGAAAGCGGATTGCCCGTGTCCCTGCTGTCATATGGATCCGGATTAAGAAACAGCTTAAAAAGTGCTATAGAAAAAGATTTCTGGAGACTCATCTTCAAGCACCAGCTTCCGGAAAAAGATGAAACTCCATTAGCTAAGGCGGTCTAGTCAGTTAGTTTTGATAAATCAGCCATTTTTGAACAATTTATGGTGCGATACTCGTTGCATAAATTTTGCTACCAACGTAAACAATAGAGATTAAATAAACAGGTGATGCAAATGAGCTACAATCTTCCCATGGTCTTTTCAGTCACCTCCGGCAAAGGAGGCGTAGGCAAAACAAATATTTCTGTTAATTTGGCCTGCCATCTCAGCCGCATGGGCAAGAAAGTTTTATTATTGGATGCCGACTTAGGACTGGCCAATGTAGATGTACTTCTCGGGATAGCTCCTAAGTACAACCTGTTCCATCTTTTCCATGAAGGAACCAATATTCGAGAAGTTTTATACAAAACCGAATTCGGCTTTGATATACTTCCTGCCTCCTCAGGGGTCAGCGATATGGTTTCTCTCTCTACAGGTCAAAAACTGGATCTGCTGGAAGCAATGGACCATCTTGAAGAAGAAATTGACTATCTTATAGTTGACACAGGCGCCGGTATCAATGAGAACGTATTATACTTTAACCTCGCAGTTCAGGAACGACTTCTGGTTCTGACACCTGAACCGACATCTCTCACTGATGCATATGCACTGATAAAAGTAATGAAACTTAACCATGGGGTAGACAAATTTAAAATTTTGGTGAACATGGCTCCTGACATGGCAACGGCTAAAGATGTTTTCAAAAAACTTTATATGGCTTGTGATCATTTCTTAAGCGGTGTGTCTCTGGAACTTACCGGGGTAATCCCCCGAGACCCTAAAATGCGTGACGCGGTTATCAACCAGACTCCTCTGTGTAAGCTGCACCCTTCCAGCCCCGCCTGTATTAAAATAGGGGAAGCAGCTAAAAAAATAACAACATGGAAATCAAATTCTGAGCTAGATGGAAATATTAAGTTCTTCTGGAAAAAACTTCTCTTCCAAGAGCAGTCCGTGGCTTAAGCTAGAGTCCGGGGCTACTAGCTGGGAAGATTTTTCATCACCTGATCGTGAGGCGATAGTACGGCATTATTCTCCGAAAATACGTATCATCGCACTCAGAATGAAAGCCAAGCTGCCCAAAAACGTGGAACTTGGTGAACTTATCAGTGCCGGAAGTATGGGACTCGTAGAATCACTTGGTAAATTTCGTCCTGAACTTAAAATTAAATTTGAAACTTATGCTGAAAGCCGTATAAAAGGTGCCATGCTAGATGACCTCAGACGGCTGGACTGGTTCTCCCGCGGGCTAAGGCAGAAAGTTAAAACTATCGAAAACAGCATTAGAGATATTGAACACGAAACAGGTTTAACTCCTACAAGTGAACAAATTGAAGAAGCTACTGGGTTTTCTGCAAAAGAGGTTCAGCAAGGGCTAGAAGCTCTGCAAACTCAGTTTTGCATAAGCCTCGATGCTTTCAGCGACAATATTCCCAGCAATCATGATAATCAGTTTGATAATGAACCTTACAATTCCGCTGTTTTTGAAGAAACAGTGGACAAGGTTGCAAATCTAATTGATAATTTGACGCCAAGGGAAAAATTGGTATTATCATTATATTACGGAGAAGAGCTGAATATGAAAGAAACTTCCGACGTAATGGAAATTACTGAAGGCAGAGTTTCTCAACTTCATTCACAAGCTCTTGCAAAATTAAGAAACATGTTCCAGGAAAAATATAGTACGGAACCTTAAGGAGAAACAAATGGCCATTGATTACTCTATGAAAGTTCTTGTTGTTGATGACTTCGCAACCATGCGCCGCATTATCAAAAACATCCTTCGTCAAATCGGTTTTACTAATATAGTAGAAGCTGATGACGGAACAACTGCATGGGAACTTCTGAATAAAGATGACAGCATTCAGTTCATCGTTTCAGACTGGAATATGCCCCAAATGACCGGGATTGAATTCTTGCGTAAAGTCAGAGCCAGCGAAGAATTTGCTGATCTGCCCTTCTTGATGGTTACAGCTGAAGCACAGCAGGAAAACATCATTGAAGCAGTTCAGGCAAAGGTTTCCAACTATATCGTAAAACCTTTTACTCCTGACACTCTCGGCCAAAAAATTAATAAAATTTTTGAAAAACTATAAAATTAATCAGCGGGTATATTATTATACCCGCTAATAATTATTTTTATAAAATCTAATCGGAAAACTTATTTCTAAGCGCCAAGACTTTAGCAAAGGGTTGCACGCATGATCTTCCTCGCTCTAGATGACATTGATGATTCCGAGGAGGAAATACAAGCACCGGAACCAACAAGCAAGGCAACACAGAAAGTTGATCTGGACCTTGATGATGCTCCTTTTCTGGAAGATGAAGACGAAGAGGATCTGTCCCCTGAAGAGGAGCCGAAAGAACTTGAGGCTCTGGAAGAAGCTAAGCCTAAAGCTAAAAGCTCAGGTTCCAAGAAATTTATTTATATTGGAATCGGCGTTGTTATTCTGCTTCTATCTCTAATTCTTGTAAAACTGTTCTTATTCACTGACAGACCGCCTGCTGAGCCTCCTGCTCCGGTAGAAGAAAAGGCTGTTGAAATCCCGAAACAAGTTGAAGCTCCTCCGCCTCCACCAAAAGAACCAGGCGTAACATTACTTAGAATGGACCCTTTCTGGGTAGAACAGAAAGACGAAAAGGGGCATATCCGTTTCCTCGTAGCAAGATTTGCGATGACAACCACCGATGAACGAATTGTCGCTGAGTATAGCCGCAAAACTTTGATTTTACGTGACGCGATATATTACTATCTAAAAAATAAAGATTTACAATTTTTATCCGATAAGAATAATGCGGAGAAATTAAAAAAAGACCTGCTCATGGTTATAAACCAATATATTGTTGCAGGCCAGTTTGAAACTATTCTATTTGAAAAATATCTCGTGAGGTAGTTATATGCCCGGTTCTCTGGACATGCCTCTGATCATATCGCAACTTGCGAACGTTCAGAAAATATCCAATTCCGAACTGACTAAATCGGAATTGCAACAAACACTGATGATCAATCCGGCAGAGCAGGACAAAAACAAAGAATCACAAAAACAAATTCAGAAAATTGAAAAAGATGAAAAATCAAAGGGCATACAAGACAAATCTGCCGGAAATACCAGACAGGAAGCTAAATCACGCAAAAGAAAGAATAACGAATCTGAACCGGAATCAGAAGAAGAGTCACCTAAATCTTCTCCATGGTCTGGCAACATCATAAATGTTAAAGTCTGATTAATACTACTAACACCTGCGGACTATTAAAAAAGCTGATTAATAATGACTATTTTTCTACTCATATTTTTCTCAATTACCGAGATCATTCTGCTTGTTGCGATTATCATTTTCTTTATGAGACTTAAGAAGTCAGAATCATTGTTAAATCAACTTCAGTCCAAACAGGAAGAGTTTATAAACAAGCTACACTTCAATGCTCAGCTTGAAAGTGAGATCATTTCTACATTCGAACAGAGACAACTTGAACTGGCCCAGCTTGACCAGCTATTAGATAACAAAACTAAAAAACTGAAAAAAATTCTTTCTCAAGCTGAAGAATTTTCTCGTTCTCCGCAATTCTTACGCCAGATAATAATTACAGGACATAAAGAAGGTAAGCCCGTCAGCCGGCTAGCTAAAGCAACAGGGTTATCTACTGAAGAAGTTGAACTGATTATTGATCAGTATAACTAGCACAATCTATGAAAATTTCCAGATACGGCAGCGGACATTACGGGAATGAGAATTCAAGAACACCATCCCGAGCTGCGGCCTTTCGAAATAAATACAGTGTTGGAGAAATACTGAAAGGTAAACTGCTGAAATGGGAACATCATAAGCTTGGCTGGGTTCAAATCAACTCTCAGTCGTTACTGGCAAACATTTCATCTTCTCCAGACCCCGGAGACGTTCTTACCTTTGTAGTTCAACAGCTCTACCCTGACATAATTCTGAAAGAAATTAATTCTGCTGATTCTCATGGCGGAGAACAAACCGTTACCCCTTCTGATTTAACAAGACTGTTTGTGACCAAAAGAGCTGCCTTTGAAGCTCAGTCACGAAATGTTATTAAAAAGAGTTACGACAGCGTTGCTGAGGCAAAGCTGGGCAAGCCGGAATTGTATTTGAATGTAATCGGCAAGGACGAGCAAAGCTCAATTCTTTTTTTTGAAACACTTAAATGTGTATCACTGCTAAATTCATCGCTGAAAACAGCAACTCTTCATTACATGCCGTGGCTGATGCCTTCAGCTTTGAATCAGGAAATCGTTCTTAAAATTAAAAAAGATGAAAAAAATTCTGACAATTCTTTTTATGAACTGTTCTACGCTTTTGATCTTTTACCTTCTGCACCTATGCGATTTAAAATTATGTATAAAAAACCTCAGTGCGGTTTTAAACTACTTGCAGAATCGCAAAATATAAGTTTGCTCTTGTCTGCAAAATTAAAAGAATCCTTTCCTGAATATCTGGGAATTGAAAAAATTCCTGCTAATTTTTCTGGAGGCTTCCTGTCTGAGTTACTGAGTTCTTCCAGATAATTCAGGTTTACGATTCTTTTTCTACACGGAAAACAGCTACTTCCTCTTCTAAAGTCTCAACAGATAATGACAGCTGCTCGGTAATATTTACAAATTCTTGAAGCGCATCTTTTGTCTGAATAGATGTTTCACTGAGCTGAAGCATTGCTTTACTGATTTGCTCAGCACCTTCACTTTGATTCTGCATTCCTTCATTAACAGATTCAAACTGCGGCGTCAGAGAACGAACCTGATCGACAACTCCGGTGATACCTTGACCAAGCACTTCTACGTTACTCACGCCTGTTTCAACCTGCTGACGGAACTTATCCATTTCCATAACACCTGAGGAAACAGCAGAAAGCATTTCCGCTACAATTTTTTCAATATCCAAAGTGGACATTGCAGTTTTATCCGCAAGTTTTCTAATTTCGCGTGCTACAACTGAAAATCCCTGACCGAATTCACCTGCTTTTTCAGCTTCAATTGCCGCATTAAGTGAAAGCAAATTAATCTGCTCTGATATTTTAGAAATCGAAGTGACCACAGAACTGATATTTGCGGCTTTAGAATTGATTACGGAAAGTTTAGAAAAAATTCCTCCGGAAGCATCGCGCATCGTCTCCATGCTTTGTCCCATAACATCAAGATCTATCAAACCTTGGTCCGCCAATTCTGCTGTTGAAAGTGCAACTTCAGTTGCTTCATTCATTGTACGGGCGAGCTCTTGGGATGTTGCAGATATTTCGCGAGAAGTACTGCCAAGCTCCTGAGTGGCTGTGGCCTGATTCTCAACAGCAATTTCCAGCTGCCCGATTGCAGAATTAAGTTTAAGAGAAGACCCGGTCACCATGTCACCTGATCTCTGAACCTGACTGACCAGTGAATTGAGAGTGGTAAGCATTGTATGAAATGACTTAACTAAATAGCCGACTTCATCAAGATTTAAATTATTATCATTTATGTCATGAATTTCAATGACCCGCTTTAATAAGATGGGATCAGATCCCTCAATAAAAACTTTTTTCGCTTCCCTGAGATCACCTTTAGAAATATAAAAAGCGACTTTAGAAACATTTTGTATCGGCAGACATATTTTTCGTACAACATAATAAATAAAACAAATGGTAAGTATCAGGATAACTAAACTTATAATCCCTTGCTTTAGAATCAAACTATTTACCGGAGCATGAATTTCACTAAGAGGAACGGTTGAAGCCACATACCAGCCAAGCGGCGAGTAATAACGAACAAAAGCCTGTTTCTCTACTTCTTTTCCATCATTTTGCAAAACTCTATAATTCAGACTCCACTGTCCTTGTTTCCCAACGGCTTTCAAATCATGTATTAAACTTTTACCGGTATCAAGATTGATAGTATCTGCGAAATTTGAACTTGCTCCAGCAGGTGGAACCAGCACGTTTTTGTCATCATCAAAAATAAACAGCCGCCCTGTTTCTGCTAAGCGGATCTGCGAAAATCCTTTCTGCAAATCTTTTATCAGCCCGGCCTTTTGAACTGCAATAGAATTTTCAATATCATCAACATAAGTTCCTGTACCAAGTATCCAATTCCATTTTGAAAAATGCTTTACATATAAAATTTTAGGAACAGGAACATCGGAGCCCAATCTGGCCCACCAAACGTCAATATACCCACCGTTTTCAGTAGTTCCTTTTTCCATCATGTCCGGGCCGAATACATACCCTTTCTTATCCTTTGACCGGGATAAATCCTGTCCTTCCAAGAATCTATCAGGATGAGCCAGTGAAACAACCTTATCAGTATATATAAAAAAATAGTCATTATTAAAATATCTGGTAGTTCTTGCCAACTCATAAGCGGCCTCTTTAGCCTGCTTCTCAGTCAGCACTCCGGACTTGTAAAGAGAATAATAAGCGTCAAGCTGGGCATGAAAAATATTCATTGCGTCCTTAACAGCCTGCTTACGTTCCTGATACGCTTCCTTCCGATAAGCATCAATCGACTGCTTCCCTTCCTGCAGATACAACAAACCCATACGAATTGTATTTCTTGCAGTTTTCCCCTGTGCCTCGAGCATGTCTCTTTCAAGAGTATTATCAATAAAAAATAACATTATCACGGTAGAAAGAATAACTACAATGGCAACCATATATGAAATTCTAGAGCTCATGGAGCGGAACATAAAAACTCCTTAATATTAGCAATGTCTATATAACAATTGAAAAAAGTATTTCAAATCATATCTAATGAATCATAAGTCTTACTCTTATTCATATTTACTCTTGCATCAAATTGAGTCAAGTCCGTTTCCGCCCGTAAGTGCACAGATCATATCAAAAAAAAGCCCACCGATTGGTGGGCTTTAGAAATAATTCTATCAAATTTAAAATCTATGCTGGTACTGAGACTGCTTCCGGAAATGCAGGAGAGTGCTCTTTCTGTGCAACATTGTCGTAAAGAGGTTCAAGTACGCGTTCTTCGAGATAATCTTCAGCATTTGCATAAAGATATCTGAGAAATGAATTATTCAGAGCATGACCGGAAGCGAATATTTCGAATCTACCCTGCAACGGGATTTCCATTACAGCCATATCACCGATAAAATCTAAAATTTTGTGTCTTACAAACTCATCAACAAAACGGAGGCCGTCTTCATTTAAAATGGCGTAATCATCAAGCACAACAGCATTATCAAGAGACCCGCCAAGAGCAAGTCCGTTAGCATGTAAATATTCTACTTCCTTTAAAAACCCGAAAGTTCTGGCTTTGGCCAACTCCTTCGCAAATACATCAGGAGTGATTTCGAGGGATAAGGATTGTCTTCCAATCTGAGGATGATCAAATTCAATTGTGTAATCAATAGCAAAACCATCATGAGGATAAGCTCTGATAAACTTACCGTCCTGCTCGAAATTTAACGACTTGGTAACTGCAAGGACTTTGCGGGGCTTTGATAGCTTTCTAACTTCGGCCTGACGGAGAAGATAAACAAAAGGTCCGGCACTGCCGTCCATGATGGGTAACTCATTACCCCTGACTTCTACATGAATATTATCAATTCCCATTCCACGGACAGTGGCGAGAAGATGTTCAACGGTTGAAACGGAATCTTTTCCATTCCCAAGGGTTGTCGCAAGTCCGGTTGCTACAACCAGATCTGGATTTGGAGTTATGAATGAATTCCCGGATCCAGTATGAAGTGAAAAAAGAATACCAGTATCTTCAGCCGCAGGTCTCAAAACGATTTCCACCTGCTTGCCGCTGTGAAGTCCGATTCCTTTGCAACTTACTGTTTTCTGGATTGTTGTCTGTAGCATATTATCTCCCTTGCCTCTTCTATATGCAAGCGTCGTGCCTAATTTTTGACATTCATAAGTAGCTTATTTACTTGTTTTTTTATTTATAAATCTTACTAATATTCACAAGTAGTTGTTTTTTTACAACAAGATTAAACATACACTGTGGTTTTTTTGCAACCATGCAACAATATTCAACTCTTCTTGGCAAAAATGATACGGTCATGATTTGATATATCAGGCAGCACACTCACCTGCCCTGAAAAAGCATCATACGCGTTAAAGATCTCATATCCGGCGCGTCCTTGAAGGTAACCTATCTCCATATACATATATCCGGGCGATTTTAATGCGGCAGCAATATGTCCGGCACAACCTTTTATAAGCTCATCTCCCTGCTTTCCGCCGACAAGGGCTGAAACAGGTTCAAACTCAGCAACTTCGTGACTGATATCCGCAAGTTCTGCGGTACTTAGATAAGGAGGGTTGGCAAGCACAAGATCAAAAATACCATCTTTAAAAACAGACTCTGTAAAATCTGCCTGAATAAATAAAACGCGATCAGCCACTGAGTGTTTTTCCGCATTCTCACGGGCAATCGCAAGAGCACCTGCGCTTAAATCCATGGCAACCCCTCTTGCCTTAGGAAAAAACTTTGCTATTGTCACAGCAAGAATTCCTGACCCAGTACCAAAATCCGCAAATAAAAAAGGATGTTCGCGATTAAACTTTTTTAAAACATGCTCAACGATTTCTTCTGTTTCAGGCCGGGGTATAAGAACGCCTGCACCGACTTTAAACTCAATCCCGTAAAATTCTTTTTGACCGAGAATGTAAGCAACAGGTTCACCCTGCGCCCTTCTATCAACTAAGTCATTAAAAGGCTGAATCAGTTCCTCCTCAACTGGATTATTCATTTCCATAATCATTTTTAAACGATCAAGCTTAAAAACTTTTTCAGCTAGAAGCTGTGCAGAGAGAGCCGGAGAATCTATTTCAGCTTCCGAAAGTTTGATTGTTGCGGCAGAAACAACTTCTTTAAGAGTATATTTTTTCACGAGTTAAGCTCTCCAAGGCGAAATAAGATCTCAAACATCTACAAAAGAAAGCCCGCTCCCAAATTGGCAGCGGGCTGTAATATCATAAAATTAAGAGTGAAAAGCAACCACCCCTGAACTTATGCTGAAATTAATCGGAAGCCTGATTTTTCAGAGCTTCTGACTGATAATGATTGATAAGTGAATCAATCAGCTCAGACAAATCCCCTTCCATGACGGAATCAAGTTTATAAAGGGTCAGGTTAATCCTGTGATCAGTTACACGGCTTTGCGGAAAGTTGTAAGTACGAATCCGCTCAGAACGGTCACCTGAACCGACCTGTGCGCGGCGTACTTCTGCCAGTTCTGCATGCTGTTTATCCTGTTCACGCTGGAGCAGTCTTGAGCACAATACTTTCATAGCCTTAGCTTTATTCTTGTGCTGAGATTTTTCATCCTGACAAATTACCACAAGCCCGGAAGGAATATGCGTCACACGAATAGCGGAGTCAGTTGTGTTAACACTCTGTCCACCGGGACCTGATGCACGAAAAACATCAACGCGGACATCTTCAGTACGGACGTGAACATCAACTTCTTCGGCTTCAGGCATAATCGCAACAGTAATAGCGGAAGTGTGAATTCGTCCCTGAGACTCAGTAGCAGGAACACGCTGAACACGATGAGTTCCTGATTCATACTTCATTTTGCTGTAAATTTTAGGTCCGCTGATTGAAGCTATCATTTCCTTAAACCCGCCTGTTCCGGTGGGATTGGAGCTTAAAACTTCAACTTTCCAGCTATTTTGCTCAGCATAACGAGTATACATTCTGAAAACATCTGCACAGAAAAGAGCTGCTTCTTCACCACCAGTGCCAGCCCGGATTTCAAGAATGATATTCTTTTCATCCATAGGGTCTTTAGGCAGAAGCAATAATTTAAGCTCGTTTTCAAGTTCCGGTATTCTTTCTTTAATTTCGGAGATTTCCATTTCGGCCATCTCACGAATTTCAGGATCGGGATCCGCAGCCATTTCCTTATTTTCTTCTAGGCTTGCAGAAAGTTGCTTAAACTCTCTAAAAACCCGTACAATCTCTCCCATATCAGAGTGAGCGCGTGTCACTTTTCTGAAACGTTCCTGATTGTTATAAACTTCAGGATCACTAAGTTCCTGCTCCAAATCCATATACGAACGCTCGATATCTTCAAGCTTAGCAAACATTAATTTTCCCCTCCGTCCTCTTCAACGGCCTTTGCCAAAGCAGCCAATGCGACCTCAATCTGATCTTGATCAGGATTTCTTGTAGTCAAAAGCTGCATACCGAGCCCTGGAAGACACATAATCTGACAAAGTTTACTATTTTCATGCTTACTTGATGCTTTAATCATCTCATAAGCTACCGCGCTGACAGGAGCCATAAGCAGCAATTTAATGCCGACTATATATAAATGCTTATAAATAAAAGTCTGAGGTGACCAGATAGCAAGCAGTAACGGAACTAGTATGGTAAACATTAAGATACTTACAACCAAAACAAACAGCAGGAAAGCTGTACCGCAACGGGGATGTAGTCTGCTGAACTCTTTAACCTTGCAGGCTGTAAGTTCACTACCGGATTCGTATGCCCATATAACTTTATGTTCCGCACCATGATACTGAAAAACACGTTTGATATCCGGAACAAAGGATATGGATAAAATATATCCCAGAAACATAAGTATTTTAAACGCACCGTCCCAGACATAAAAGCTAAGTGTATTTACATCACCGGACAGGCCGAACCATCCCATTACAATAG
This sequence comes from Desulfovibrio gilichinskyi, assembly GCF_900177375.1. Lineage (NCBI taxonomy): Bacteria > Pseudomonadati > Thermodesulfobacteriota > Desulfovibrionia > Desulfovibrionales > Desulfovibrionaceae > Maridesulfovibrio > Maridesulfovibrio gilichinskyi. The sequence goes on from NZ_FWZU01000006.1 coordinate 108,101, forward strand.
AAAAAAAATGTGGAAGAACGACAAAAAGGCCCAAAGCTGCGCCAAGGGCTATAACCATTGTGAGTATCAGATGAAAACTGGTAAGTTCACCATCTTCCTCATCAAGAGCCTGAGTCGCGGAATAGTTGAGAGCTTTGACACCGTTGACCATAGTCTCAATAAAAATGGGGAAACCGCGTAAAAAAGGTTTCTTCATGAAATTCGGGGTCATAGAAAACCAAGGACGTAATTCCACGGTAATTTCACCGTCAGGACGACGAACCGCGATAGCAAGCTTGTCCTTAGCTCGCATCATAACGCCCTCAATAACAGCCTGACCACCGACGGTTTTAGCTGCGGACATTAAAAGAGCTGATTTCAAAGCGTTTCCTCTCTTTGGGATATAATTCCCGCTTAATTCAAGTAATTTCAGATTCAGATAGGATAATCACGCATAGGTAATCAGACAAGGATGCAGCGCGAGATTTCCCAAAACAAAAGACTGTGCAGGATGGAAAGCGAGAGCCCCGCTTCACCATAATGCAGGACTGTCAATTGGATACAGAAAAACAACATGCCTCTGCCGCCGAAAGGCAACAGAGGCATGCTTGCGCGGTAGAACCGCAAAAAAAGAGCTAATTGCCTTTAACTTTATCGGCAGCGTTGAAATCACCAAATTTCTTCTTGAAGCGGTCAATACGACCAGCTGCATCGATGAAACGCTGTTTACCTGTGTAAAAAGGATGGCAGTTTGAACAAATTTCAGTACTGACCTCTTCACCCAGTGTAGAATAAACCTTGGACTCATATCCGCAATGACAGCGGACAGTTGCCTTATAAAGTTTAGGATGGATATCTTTTTTCATGACTTACTCCTGTCTTTGTTAACCGTGGAAACAAAGCCCAATACCCCCACCGCATACAATTTGCAAGGAATATCTGCTTTGATTGAAATTTTTATGTAGAAACGGCCAACAAGTCAATCACTAATAAAAAAAGGCGGGGCCAGAAGGCCCCGCCTAAATATTCTGCAAAAACTAGATGCTATACGCAACCAGTAGGTTTAGGCAGACCAGCCATCTTACATGCTCCTTTACCAGGACCGGAAGGGAACAATTCATAGATGTGTTTGAGTTTGTAACCAGTAACTTTAGAAAGAATACGAACCATAGGAGCGATTCCGTTTTTCTTGTAGTAGTCCTGCAAGAAATCGAGAACTTTCTGGTGTTCTTCGTTAAGTTCTTTGATGCCTTCGCCTTCTTTACAGTAGTCAACCCACTCAGGAGCCCACTCTTCAAACTTTAAAAGGAAGCCGTCTTCATCAACTTCAAAATTCTTACCTTCAAATTCTACTTGTGCCATCTGTGATACTCCTTAGGAATATTATGCTATTAAGCTCATCTGTGATCAAACGTATGCCTGATCAACCATATCCAAAAACAGTGATCCACTGTTTCACGACTTTTTAGGAGGCAAAAACAAAATTAACGTTTTTGCTTACAAAGCGATAATCTCTAATATGCTTTCTTGTCAATAATGTTCCATCAAAATACGTATAAAAATTAGAACTTATTTACCATCAAGCAGTTGTTCAAGGTGAACTCTTGCGTACTCAAGACCTGGCTCCAGTTCGAGAGCAGTTCTTAAATATTCAGCAGCTTCTTCAGTCTCGCCCATAAACTTATAACATAGTCCCAAATTAGCTAAATCGGAAGCGGAACCGTTATCTATGGCCAGCGCTGACTTAAAGTCTTCGGCTGCAATAGAGTAATCACCTGCTTTAAATTTAGCAACTCCGCGCAGATTAAAATACTCCTTAGCTTCATTATCAAGTTCAATAGCACGATCAAGAAAAGGAGTCACTTCATTCCACCTTTCCTCCAAAGACATGGCATAGGCAGTATAGAATGCTGATAACGCCTTTTCTTCGTTACCGGGCTGCTCTTCGATCGCCAAAGTGAACATATCTGCGGCTCTTGAAGTATCACCGCTGCGCAGAGCAAGCATCCCTTCAAAAAACGGAATAAAATAATCATCTTCATAAATATCTGAAATAACGTCCAAACCTTCACCGGCGAGATCTATAGCGACCTTTTCAGACAAAATCCGTCCGACAAAAAGACCTAAACTTGCATGCGGAGTGCGTTCTCTGAAACGAAATCCCGGTACAAAATTATAGTTGGCAGAGACGCCTAAATCAGGATGAGTGATATCAACGGTGTAAAGCGTATAATCTTGATCATTCAGCCCCGTAGCAAGCGTCATGAGTTCATCGTAGATATCGGCATGTTCTACGGTCGGGAGACTGTCCAGCGGTACGCGAGCCCCTTTGACAAGCCAGTCAGCCTGATCCAGTTCTGTAAATTTAGGAAGCCCGGAAGCTTCATAAACACGACCGGTTTCAAAATCACCGGCAAGCTGAGCAACTTCAGTGAATGCCCTTATTGCAGCTTTTGACGGACATGAAGAAGTTCCGGCAGTGAACACAATCTCACTCATTCCCGGAAAAGTTGAAGGGTCCCAAGCTGTCACTGCTACAGTCGGTAGCGGCATTCCTAACGAAAAATCATTTATGATGTATTTGATTCCGTTATCTTCAAAACACTTGCACAGATTTGCAAGAACAGGGTCCGTACACGAGGAAGGATCAATACATGGAACATCTTCCCTGTCCCGGTCAATAACAGCGCAAACATGCCTTTCGACAAGCTCGCTGCTGCCTTGAAGAACAGATTCTTCAGGAGTGTTGCCAGCGGACGAGCCATTAAATTCATTTAAAATTTTAAACCAGTCCAGTGGAACATATTCTGTTTCTCCGGTGAGCACATTAAGAGCCGGATGAAAATGCCAGCGCACTAAATCAAGAATGACTCTTGCTTTGGCAGGTTCCATTTCTTCTTCAACAGACTGAAGGATCTTTTCAATCGAAATAACTTTACCGGGCCAAAGTTCTTCAGCTTCACTATATGTTGCAAGAGTAAAATTTTCAGGATTATTCCAGAAGCTGAAAAAACTGAATCTTTCCACAAGTTCCATTAATGCAGAGGCTTCCGCCTGTGAAACCGAAGCACCCTTCCCCATCTGCTTCCGGGTAGGCATTATCGCACGCGCGGCAGGTCCGCATTCACTGATGAAAACCGGAATTCCTAGCCGTCCGGTATCGATTTTGCGGGTACATCCGAGTACACCTTCGCATTTCTGTTCCAATAATTTTTTAACACGTGAAACAGTTTCTTCTGGTGAAACAGCTTTATCCTGATCAGTAGTGTAAGCTTTCGGACAGGATTTAAGTTTAATCATTTTTACGAGCTCCCATTTTTATAAGAGAAATGAGGGTCTTCCCGTCATTATCATCTCCGGCAAAAGGAACTTCCTGCCGCATTAAACGGTATTCTTTTTTAGCTTCTTCAAAAAAAAGTCGCCCCGCACGCTTTTTATCCATTGCAAGCAAAGCTTCTGACCCAGCGTCCCTACTGATGTGCTTATCTACAAAATGATAAAAAGGAATTTGGATACTTTCCTGATAAAGGACTTCACAACCTATAATATAATTAAACTTTTCACCCAGATCATCATTACAGAAATCGACTTTCTTTACGGTGATTTTATCATCGAGATTATTACGGAGAGCATTAAGACGGCAGAAAAGCAGTGCATCGTCATCAATATCAGATAAGACGACATTATAGCCGCGACTGGCCGCGACAAGACCGCAGAGCCCACCGCCGGCTCCGACTTCTAGAAAAGTTGCATTTTCAACAGGCGAAAATTTAAGGAGATAAACACCGAGAACCATGCAGGAAGGCCAAATTTTAGCCCACAGTGGCAGATCAATTTTTTTACCGCCTCTCGCCTTATCAATCAGCCGATCCAGATAAGCAGGCATATCGACAACTTGAGCCACCTCAATTGTTTTCACGCCAAGTTTAACAGTCTCAAATTTTATTGCACCGAATTTATTACGGGCTGCCGCAAGCAGTTCATCGAATGAAGATTCAGGATTTAAGGCTATATTATTCAAGGATTTCCTCCTATGAAAGTTCGATTCTATTTTTTGTGTGTCAAAAAAAAGGACAGGCAAATTCTACTCATGACTAGTATAGATAAACATTATCTGCGCGAAAAAGGAGTAATCATTAACGACAAGACGGTCAACACCCTGTCTTGCGGTGAAGTAAAAAAGAAGGTTTATATTTTAAAAAGGCACAAAAAAAGGGTCGGTCATTACTGACCGACCCTGAATTCTCTTGGAGCGGGAAACGAGATTTGAACTCGCGACTTCAACCTTGGCAAGGTTGCACTCTACCACTGAGTTATTCCCGCAAGCTGGAGGCGACATCCGGATTTGAACCGGAGAATGGAGGTTTTGCAGACCTCTGCCTTACCGCTTGGCTATGTCGCCTAAGAAAAAAAAGATGGAGCGGGAAACGAGATTTGAACTCGCGACTTCAACCTTGGCAAGGTTACACTCTACCGCTGAGTTATTCCCGCTCACAAAAAGCGAAGCAGAACTTAACCCTTGAGTTAATCTCTGTCAACAACTTTTTTTCTTTTTTTTGAATTTTTCTTTAAGTTCAACCTGCTTAGCTATGCTTAATGCAAATAAACTTAAATCAAAAATTTTCAATGAACTAATTGCGTCAACCGAGATCAGCTTTTAGGACAGCCCAAAACTTTTGTCAACCGATTTATATTTTTAATTTATTTATATTTTTAATAACATTTGCTACAGTTTCACTTTACTTTTTAACCTTCTTTGCGATAAGACCTTTCATCTTTAAAAGCTTAATGTTGTCGATGTAATTATTTAAATAAACTTCTCCAAGAAGGGAGGTTAACGATATGGACCAGAAAGACTTAGCATTTTTCCGCGAATCTCTGAATCAAAACCTTAATGAGATTTTGCAGAAAGGACAGGAAACTATCGAAGATATGACAGAGTCCGGCGAAACATACGCTGACCCTGCCGATCGTGCTACGGCCGAATCCGATAGAGCTTTTACTTTGCGCCTAAGAGATAGAGAACGTAAGCTCATTAAAAAAATTCAAAAGGCGATTAAACGTATTGATGACGGCGACTTCGGTTTCTGTGTTTCATGCGGAGATGACATCTCAATTGCTCGCCTTAAAGCTCGTCCTATGACAACTCTTTGCATTGCATGTAAGAGTAAACAGGAAGAGGAAGAACAAAATCGCGGAGACTAATCTTCCGGATAACACCTAATGGACGCACACTTCTTCCGTGCCCTGACACGTGAGCTTGAGGAAAACCTTAAGGGACGCAGGGTAGAAAAAATATTTGCTCCGGCTGACGGAGTATGGACTTTTGCGCTCCAATCTACAGGTGGAAAAGAATTCTTGCTATTCAGGCCCGCCAAATCGGTGGGCCTTTTTTTTATTTCAAAGGTAAAACCGCTCAATCCTGCAAACCCGACCGGCACAGTAATGTGGCTGCGAAAAAGACTTTCAGGCCGAAGGATATTTGAAACAATCCATGACTGGGTTAATCTTCGCGTGGCATTCACCCTTTCTCCGGGAAGAGAACCGGGCAGATACAGATTCCTTTTATTTGATATGAAAAAAGGAGTTTCTCTTGTTCATGAACTCCCCCAAGACTTCGCGCAACCGGTAGACTGGCCTTCGTTTGCAGATATCCAGGATACCGCTGAAATCTGGAAAGAATTCCCGCACATTTCTCCCCCACTGCGCAAGGCTCTGAGTAATCTGACACCTCCAGAAGCTCAAAAATTACTGGATAAGCTTAAGAATGGAGAAGCTGATACTTTTTACCTTACAACTGAAGGTAAAGACGAGTTAATGCCCCCACGCGTATGGCCTGACTCAAGCTCAAACCAACAGATATTTTCTTCCGCCATTGAAGCCGCCTCAACTTATGGAGAAAAAGTGCTATTTCCGACCATGGAACGCCTTGAGAATTCAGAAGACAAACAGGCTCTTAAATCCGGCAAAAAAAAATTCAAGAAAGTGATGGATAGAATTGCTGAAGAAGAAGCCAGACTGCACACACTTTTAAGTCGAAAAATCGAAGCACAGGCTCTCCAAGCAGAAATGTACCGCCTAAAATCTTTGAGAGAACTTGATAAAGTTACGGTTACACATCCTGAGCTCGGTAAAATGGTCGTAAAGCTGGACCCTACTCTTACTCCCGCTGAAAACATGACTAAAATTTTCAAGCTTTCGGCTAAAGCTCAAAGAGGGCTTAAGCATATGGAACGCAGAAAAGCAGAAGTCGAAGCTGAGCAGGAAGAATTTCTACAGTCAAACCTGTTGCCGCCTTCAAACAATGACAAAAAAAAGACAAACATTGAAATTCCTAAAAAATATAAGGATATCGCAGTTGGTCTTTTTGTGTCTTCAGATGGGTTTCTTATGATACGCGGAAAAAACAGCAAAGCAAACCATGACTTACTCAGTAAGGTTTCATCTGTTTTTGACTATTGGTTCCACGTCGAAGGGGGACCGGGATCGCACGTTATATTGAAGAGAGATCACCCGGGGCACGAAGTGCCTGAAACAACTTTTAATGAAGCAGCAACGCTTGCAGCTATCAAAAGTTACAGGTGTGACGATTCAAAAGCGGATGTAATGTGCGCACTTGTTAAGGATGTTCGCAATAGAAAAGGAGCGGCTCCGGGGCAGGTTGCCGTGGATAATGTCAGCCGGGTTCTGCACGTAAAAATTGACCATTCGCTTGAAGAATCTCTAGCAAAAAAATAATCTGATTTTCAAACCGGACAGCAATACAACTAAGCCGTTTTCGAAAGCGTAGACTGATTAAGCATTGCAAGGACCATATTCTGCTCCTGCGTTAAACGCTCAGTCACGCTATTTTGTACCGCACCTGTCGAAGATGCAAACTGGTCCTTACGCTCACCGTAAATCTCTTTAACAAGTTCAGATGGAAAGCCTTTTTCCGTAGCCTGCGACGACAGTTTATTAAGTGCCCGCGAAATCATGTTGGAAGCTCCGGTAGCCCCGTGCTGGACTGATGTGCTCCAAAGCACTTCACGAAGAGGTCCCGGCAACTTATTAACATCAATGCCGGTCTGCTCCAGGATTTTCTTAACAGCCGGGTCGTAATGGCTGCTGCGAATAAAATCATGTTGCATCTTTTCAAAATTTACAGGATCTTCCGCGGCTATCTTACGCCATTCATCAGGCATTCTGCCGCGTTTGGACCCAGTATTTGCCGGACCGGAAAGTTCAAGTCTTTCGGCGAGTTCAGGATTTTTATTCTTCAAAAAATCTATAAACTGTTCCATTGAGCCTGTGTTGGATGCAATTTGATATTTCCCGTATGAGGTTCCGCCCACGCGGTCATACCCTATGGCGGAGACTCCTTGAGATCCTGACTCAAATTTAGCAGAAAGTTCTCCTGCAACTTCAGGTTCAGCAGGAATTGACATATTTTTGACAGAATTTAAATCAAAAGAGTTGGTAATAATGCCATACTGATTCGCTGAAAGAGCTGATTTACCAACTCTGTTTTTATGCAAACCTTCAATTGAATTCAAAGTTGTCAGAGCCTCAAGCATCAGAGCATTGTTCATAACACCCATATCCATTCCCTGTCCGGAATACCCTTCGTCATCCCGGTTGTCAGAGAACATGCGCCCTGCCGCAGCCATCTCCATATCAAACCCCCCTGCTTTATCTTTCAAAGCCGCAAGGTTGGACTTACTGGCCGCAGCAGTTCCTGAGGAATTCCCGAGCATCTTCATTACCGATGCGATATTATCATTAATATTGGTCATGGCTTTTCCCTCTGTCAAAAAATATTATTTCAATATCAGGGATGCACCAAGTATACCAACATTAAAAAAACTTTTAATACTTACTTTTTCTTGCTCTTTTTAGTCTTCTTACCTTTTTTACCCTTACCGCCTTTGTCGTTGTCCTTATCCACTTCTCCATACGCGAATAATTCACGTTTCCGCTTTTCAAAAACAACTGCGGCTTTGAACGCCGAAAGAGCTAAAGCTAAGATGCTAAGGATAAGGATTAATCCTTTTTGAAATTCCCATTTCTGCCGAATGATCATATCAATCAGGAAATTCGAATGAACATTTGTGGAATAATAAACAAGTAAAGGAATGCAAAGCAACGCCAATCCCAAAAAAATTACTTCCAGCCAGATAAAGTTCCGACCAAGAAGCATGATAAAAAGAGTTGAATCTCTGACAACCCGTAAAGTAACTAATCTTCCTTTTAATTTTCTGAGCCTGTCTTCAATCTGAATCAAATATTTCTGTGTTTTTCTAAACGTGTCAGCAACATTTAAAGATTGCGACTTGATCCAATGAATCTTTGTGGCGCAATAATTAAAATCACCATTAAACTCTGTGAGCAATTTAGGAAACGGAAACCATGAAGCTTCTCCGCGAATTTCTATAAGTTGGTCTCTGAAAATTTCTATTTTTTTATTAATAACCTTAATTTCATACTCAACTCTTTTTTCAATCTCTTCTTTGAGTTTGGCAATTCCGGTAATAAGATGGCTGAAAGCAACATAATTTTTAACTTTGGCCAGCCTGCTCATTCTCTCCATAAATTGTGCTGCATCGGCAGCAAATTCATGACCGTCCTCAAACCACTGTGAAATATCAGCCGAAAGCGATTCAATTCCGGAAGCAACTTCTTTAGCATTCGCCTCAGCAGTATCCCATAACCCGCCAAGAGCCTGAAGAATAATCATTCTACCCCTGTCAAGTTCCGGATCTATCAATATTCGGTTGAAAAAATGAGGCTCTTTACTGATAATATCTGTAAAATAACTGATAGCCTGTTCGGAAAAACCCATTTTAACCATGCATATTGCTCGACGATATTGAGGCTCAAGCCAGTTCGGACAAATACTGAAAGCTCTTTTATACAGATTACTGGCAGCACTGAAATCTCCGCTGACCTCCTGCAATCTGGCCTGCAAATATGAAAAATATGCCTGCTGTAATGGAGAAAAACACAATCTTTCAGCTTCCTGCCAATAGAAAGCCGCCTGCTCTGTTTCGCCGAGTTCCAGTTGGAGAAAACCCATTAAAGACCTAGGCTGGTAAGCTCGGCTGAACCTTATCATGGCATTCTTAACAAGAACTTCAGCTCCATTTAAATCTCCGCTTACTAAAGATTCAAAAGCCGACCAGATAAGTTCCCCCTCTTCAGGACTCTGTTCATATATACCGCTAGGCCATTCTTTACCCCTTGTCCGCCAAACCATATATAATGTACGGAGCTGAGAAACAGAATTAATACTGAAAAGAGCGTTGGTAATGATACTTTCGTAGCTGCTGCCTGAGTTCAAAAGTTTAGTGAACTCTGCAACTATATTTTCTTTCCCCTGCATTCCAACATCAATGCTCTGAAAACCTTCCGTAAATTTATCACTGTTTATTGCTGCAAGCAGCTTCCATACATTTTGATCAAGTCCTTGCAATGCTCTACTCGGGCACTCTACTGTCGTATGATTTTTCATACCGCAATAAAAGCAATCAGCATGTTCACCGATTGAAACTCTACGTGATATCGTAACGTCCATAGAGTCAGAACCGCTGTTCTCAAAACCTTTATTAAGGCTTATATTGCACCAGCCCTCTAAACTTTCCTGCTCACTTCCGAATCTTACTTCATTAATAGCAAAATCTTTACCAAGAAGATAAGCATCTCTGTATCTTAGATGAGGACAATCCGGTGTAAGTTTATCCCAATCCAAGCTGATTTTTCGTATAACTTCTTCATTAAAGCTCATCCCTTTTTGAGGGATTAAAGCCATAACTGTCGGCCAGTAACTGATATCCTCGCCTTCTTTATTTCTTACTTTACTTATAAGAATTAAAAGATCACGTAAAAAAGTTCTAAGCAACGATAACGACGGAACAGGGAGTATCACGCGCACTTCAGAAGTAATATACTGGATGCCGAGCTTTTGTAACAACACCTGTATTTCAGAGAAAAAGGATCTCCACCCTTTAATAAAATCCTTGTCCGAAGGATTTCCCACCGGAATTAAAATAAAATACCAATTCTGAAGCGACTCATATCCCAGACCTTGATCAGGTATTAATTTCAGCCAGCCTGATTTCGAAAGGCCGCTTGGAGATCTCTCGGCCTCAAGGTTCAACCCGGAAATTGTCTTCACCTCAGCACTTAACTGCGGGTGGACCAGAACTTCAAATTCATTGGGAAGAGCCACTTCTTGATTTGTAAATTCATCGGAAACATTCAGCGAAAGATTCAATTTGTAATCTACCAACAAAGTGGCCGGCATAAGCTGGGCAAAAACAGGCATCGGATTAAGTTTTGACCAGATTTGCAACCTCGACAAAACACGAAACACATCATTACTGAAAAAAAACCAGTACGACTGATTTGTTCCTTCCTTCATCAGCATTCCGCCAAAATCGCTCATGCTGCGTGAAACGGAATCGTCAAGAGTCCCTCCCCACACCATCCATACACCGTAACCGCGATTAACCATTCGAGAATGGCTGACAACTGGAAGATTTTCAAATAAGCTGGCAATCTGATACAAAACAACAACTCCTTACTCACCGGAGAGATTATGGACATTTCAAAAAAAATTGCTGAACTCAAGCAAGATCCAGAATTTGCTAACAACGTCGGAATGATTTTAATTCATAATGGAATCGTCCGCGGCTGGTCCCGCGATTCACACGATGAAGTTTCAGGAATAGAAATTAAAGCCGACTATGCAAAAATTAAACAAATTAAGGCTGAACACGAAAAATTTCCAGGTATCTATAAAATTGTTGTTGAAGCGAATGAAGGAACATTCAAACCCGGCGATGATGTCCTTTTTCTCATTGTTGCAGGTGATATCCGCGAAAACGTCAAAGCCTGTCTTGCTTCACTGCTCGACAGAGTAAAATCTGAAGCTTTCAGCAAAAATGAAATAATGGCTTAAACGGTTTGTTCAAAAGAGATTCGGCCCAAGCAGCTCATACACAAATGCGGTGAATGACAACCGGATCTCTTTTGGGCAATCTGTATGTAAGCAACTATTCTTGCACAGGAAGAATCTCTATCGGTATTACTGCCTGTCCTTCTAAAACATTTTTGACCATTTGTTCAACCTTTTCAGCCTGCTCAAACTTTCCACGTTTTTTACAGCCACCCACAAAATACCCTGCTTTGCGCTGCAACTCCACCTTGGCAAGTTCAAGTTCTTCTAAGCTTAACTCATTGCAATGCAATAACTTTATAATAGAATAAATTCTATATAAATCAAAACATGCAACACTATTTGTAAGCTGGTCCGGGCGTCCGCCATACTTAATGGTCAATTTGTCTTCCAGCAAACCTACCGGAAATTTAAATCCGGACCTGATCCATAGATCATAATCTTCGCAAGCGGGCATATTTTCATCAAACGGCCCTACACTGTCCCAGAATTTTTTATTAAACATTGCGCATGACGGGCTGATCAAACACGTTTCAAGAGAACGGTCAAAAAACATTCCTGATGGTTTCGCATATTTTTTACTTTGATTTACCCTTTTATCATTACGAACCCAAATTTCATTTGTCTGACTTATATCTAAGTTTTCAGACCTCATAAATGCAAGCTGCATTTCAAGTTTTTTAGGTAACCATTCATCATCTGAATCGAGCAAAGCTATATACTTTCCAGTTGATTCTTTTATCGCCAGATTACGGGCAGCAGAAACACCTCTGTTTTCCTGAAACAAAACTTTTATACGTGAATCAGTATATGTTTCGAGTGTCTGCGCAGTGTCATCTGTTGATCCGTCATTTACGATCAAACATTCAAAGTCAGTAAAACTCTGCCCTAAAACTGACCTTACAGCCCGGCAAAGCATTTCAGAGCGATTATAAGTAGGTATAATAATAGATATTTCTGGAGAATAATTATTTTTATCAACTGACATTCACGTACCTTCTTTTAAAAAAAATCTTTATAATTCAAACTGTCAGGTGTACATGTTATTAGCAAACAACATAAAGCCTGTGACGGATATAGTCCGCTGAACAATTTTAGCAGATATTTCACCTTATAATATTGTTATCGGACCTTTTTACTTGACTCTTTAGTTAACGGATTGTCATCTACCTTCATGCGAATTTTTCAAGTCATAAACGTCCGCTGGTTCAATGCAACCTCATGGTATGCCCTCTACCTCAGTAAATTACTGCAGGATGCCGGGCATGATGTTCTCGTCATCACCGTTCCTGATACTGAGACGGAAGAAAAAGCTCGAGAAATGGGTCTTAATGTTGAGACAATTGAGCTGAATTCAACGCACCCTATAAAACTTGTTAAAGCATGTGCAAGGGTTCTTTCTCTCGTCCGCAGCCATAAACCTGATATCGTAAACTGCCACAGAGGAGAAGCTTTCTTCTGGTGGGGAATTCTCAGGAAAACAGGACTTGGCTTCAAGCTAGTCAGGACCAGAGGAGACCAGCGTCTTCCACGAAATGACGTTATCAACCGCTATCTGCATTCAAATATAGCCGACGCTGTTGTTGTTACAAACAAGCGCATGGCTGAACATTTTCTTAAAAAAATGGAATTAGCAGAAAAAAGCCTCTGGCTTATACATGGTGGCGTAGATACTGCTAAATTTAAGTTTACCGAACAGGGAAGAAATAAGACACGCAAGCAATTCGGGTTTACTGAGGACCATATTGTCATCGGCCTTCTCGGACGTTTCGACAGAGTAAAAGGTCAGCGTGAACTTATAGAAGCGATTGCCAAAATCCGTCACAATTCTGAGAATGAGAACATAAGACTTTTCTTGATGGGATTCCCGACAGCTACAAGCAGGCATGAAGTAGATTCATGGTTAAAGGAAAACAAAATCGAGGATATCACGAAAATAAGTGGTAAATGTGATGACATCTCAGCCTGCATTTCAGCGATTGACCTCGGAGTAATAGCCTCACTATGGTCTGAAACAATAGCAAGGGCCGCTCTTGAAATAATGGCTTGCCGCCGGCCTCTTATCTCCACGACAGTAGGAGTTATGCCGGACCTGCTTCCTGAAGAAGCACTGGTTGAACCTGAAAATGTTTCTGCACTGGCAATAAAGATTGAAGAAGTGATCAGTAATCCTGAAATGAGAAAAAGTTTACTTGGAGCTCACGCTAAAACAATGTCCCAGCTTTCCGGGACCGGCTTTTTAAAACGCACTCTGACTCTTTATCAGGGATTGCTGACAAAGAACTGAGAGATCACTAAAAACTGTAAAAATTACTCAGGACCGAAAGTGGAACGGATTCTATCCAGTTGATCAGCAACTTCATATATAGTCCGGGCATATACCATTGAGTGATTGTAGCGGTAGATAACTTTTAGTTTTTTATCTTTGCTGAGCGAGTTTTTCCAGCCATGCCTTTTAAAAAAATTAGCCATACTTTCCAGTGCATCGGCCTTATCAAACAAATCGATTCGCCCATTCATGTCACCGTCAACAGCATAACTGAGGGCTGTAGTCGGCATAAACTGGCAAATGCCAAAAGCACCGTAAGGTGACCCCGGTATTTCAGACGGATTAATCGAGTTGGCAGACGAAAATTTTAAAAGTGCTGACAATTCTTTATAAGCCCAGTCTGCCTTCTGCTTAGTTCTTTTTCTAAGCCATTCCATATCTGCGGGACTAAGTTCAGCAGAATCTAAATCTTTTAAAAAAGCCGCAGGATCCGGGCTGGCTGCCATATTCGCAAGATTACAAAACGCCGGAGAAGTTCCTAGTGTATGGCCGAGCTTTGTTTCAACAAGTAACAAAGCAACTAATATAGACGGAGAAACATCATATTTTTTGTCTATTTTAGTAAGAATTTCATAATGTTCACGTAAATATGAATATGCACCTGCTAACAGGATTGCTCCAACATATCTTTCATCAAACTCTTTCTCACGGGCAACTTTTTCAGCAGGTGGTTCGAACCTGCGCTGAAGCAGCACTTTCATCTTCCGGACCATCATTTCAGGATCATACTTAACAGAACTGACAGAAAAAACAGTTTCAATATATTCTCTGCTAAATCCGTCAGTAACGAGTCTATCCTTCAAGGGGGACCATGCTTCATGCGGATCAGTTGAATTTGCAACAGGTGTTGCAGCAAAACCGCAAACTGCAGTGCTAATTACAAGCAGAAAACAGAGAACCGAGATCGTCACAAGACTTTTAAATTTAGAAGTCATAATTCCTCATTATAATCTATTCATCGAAACATTAGCCATTTCTTCTTCAAAATCATCATCGATATACTTCGCGTATTCCGCAACTTCATACTGTTTGCCGCAAGACCTGCAGCACAAATAAACACCTGTTCAGCTGCGCAGAGAATACACTTCTCCCCCGCAAACTTTACAAGACATACCCGGCTTTGCAGCTTTATTAAAGCCTCTAAAGCTGGATGAAAGCTTTCGCCCGCCGCTCATAATTCCCCCTGTGTTACTACTGTGTGAAACCGAACATAGACGGCTTGACCATAACAAAAAAGCCGGGTTCCTTAAAGGAACCCGGCTTTTAAATAATATTTTATCTACTTAACTTGTCTTAAGCGAAGGGTTTTTAACACCCATTGCAACAAACAGTCTTGCAAGTGCAACCTGATAATCCGACAAAGCTTCAATCAGCTGTGCTTCACTGGCACTGAGTCTTGACTGAGCATTAAGAACATCGTTGTTTGTACTGACTTGAGCCTGATAGCGGGCCATCTCCATTCTGTATCCTTCACGTCCGGATTCAACAGACTTACGACCAACCCTGATTCTATCCGCTGCGGCCTTAAGACTCAAAAGCTGATCTTTAATTTCATAAGAAGCTTCAAGTCTAGTATTATCATAATCGGCCTTAATTTTATCTACAGTCTCTTTAGACTTCTGAACATCATAATATGTTTCGCCCCAGTTAAAGAAATTCCAGTTAACATTAGCACCGACATCCCATGAATCGGGACGATTTTTATAATTATACCTATTTGTACTTACGGAAGGATCACCACCGGCACTGTTATAATTAAAGTCAGCGGTGAGTTTAGGGTAAAAAGAACTTTCAGAGATTGTTACATCTTCTTCTGAAATCTTAACAGCTTTCATGGCAATACGCAGATCAGGACGATCCTTGTCAGCTCTCACAATGCACTGTTCCAAAGTCATTGAGAAAGGCAGATAAGTAAGTTCTCCGGTGTAATCAACCTTTTTATCAAGTGGAAGGTTAAGTAATGTATTCAATCTGGCAGTCTTTGAAGCAACAGAGTTGTTTGCTTTAAGAAGAGACTGTTCGGCCGTGGCAAGTTCAACTTCAGCCTGCAGAACATCTGCTCTTGGTCTAAGACCGACCTGATAAAAAGCCTGAATAACACCTAACTGAGATTGAAGTCTGGCAACTGAATCCTGATTACTTTTTACTTCCATCCGTCCTTGCAGCAATGTCAAAAAGGCTTCCTGAATATTTCTGATCAAAACAAGTTCAGCATTATAAAGCTGAGCATCACTCTGATCTCTTTGAAGCTTGGTTTTCTGATATTTTGAAAGAAGTTCAAATCCCATGAAAATAGGCTGACTGACATTAATTCCAAGTCCCCATTGGTCCTGATATGCGGAAGGAGTAGAACCGGATCTGGGCTGATCGCTTGAGTGTGTATAACCATAGCTCATCGACATTCCGGCTCCGAACTGACCGCGCTGTGACTTAACACTGCTTTCGGAAGCCATAAGCTGTTTGCGTGCAGCAATAATGGTAGGGTTCTGATTAAGACCCATCTCAACGCACTCTTCAAGAGAAAGAGTTAAGTCGGCACTCTTTTCAGCAGCCACAGCCTGCGGGACTTGAGTTGTCGCCTGCTCCATTGAAACAGGAGCCTCAGCCTCCCCAAGTTTGCTTTCACCCGGAAGCTGCTGAGCAAAAGCAGATGTAACTGCTGCAAGTAAGAAAAATAATGTAAAGAAAACTGATCTGTTGCGTTTCATTCTATCCGTCCTAAAAGTACATGTTATTTATAGTTTAATTCTAAAACCTGAAATCAAACTCTATATAAATGTTCTTGACAATGGAATCAAGAAACATTTTGTAAGTAAACACTATGCACTTGCTGCACAATCCGCAGTATCACCCTGCAATTTATCAATAGCATGTTTAATAGCTGGTATAACCGCTTCTAAACTCTCTTTTACAGCTTTAGGGCTTCCTGGTACATTTATTATGATGCTGTCACCCAGCGTTCCCGCAACGCCTCTGGAGATCATAGCGTGCGGAGTTTTAATAAGACTTGTTGCAGTTATAGCTCTTTCAAAACCCGGCAATCTCTTTTCAATAACGGCAAGAGTCGCTTCAGGGGAAACATCACGCGGTCCGACACCAGTCCCGCCGGTAGTTATAATAAGGTCAAACCTGCTCGTATACGCAAGGTGCATCAGCAGTGATTTCAAATCACCATACTCATCAGGAATAAGAAAACCGTGCACAGCCGAAACAGGCAAGGCATCGCTGATAATTTCTGCGATCATTGGACCGCCCTTATCTTCCCTCAGTCCAGCTGCACCTTTATCACTAAGAGTCACATATGCAACAGAATACCCTGTTTTCTCAATTTTTAAATCGATAGATCCAGTCTCAGGAAGAACATCAAGAATTTCGGCAACCCATGCTTTGGCTCCAGGCACTCCGTCTATCCATGAACCGGAAACAACCCTGAGCAAATCACGCCCTTCACAGACAAGTCTCATTCCTGCGCGCAGTTTACCGGCTTCCTTCGAAACTTTAATATACGGACATCCCTGCGGAAAATGATCGCTGCGACCAAGGTAAATACGGCTGCCTACACGGAGATTACCTGCAGAAGAAAAATCACATTTAACCATAATAATACTCCTTAAAATACTGCTGGTTATTAAGCCAGTAAAACAGCTAGAATGCCGGTAATAAATATTCCGTCAAAAGTTCCTGCCCCTCCGATTGAAACCACCGGAGCATCAAGCATTTTTCTGGTAGCAGGAGTTGCCAGATGAAGAAGATCGGCCCCTATCAAAGTACCCAAACTACCGGCAACATAAGCTGCAACCGGAGCAATATCGCCAGAGACAAAAATAAGAGCTGCCAAAGCAGTGATTATAGGCGGAATGAGAACAGGGATACCTATTCCAACCCCCGGAACGGGCCTTGCCAAAGCATAAGTAGCTGCACTCACAATAAAAATACAGATAAAAATAGATAAATTCAATCCGTAATGATTAAGCAAAGTGATTGATAGCAGCACCGGAATAACACATCCGCCGACATTAACAGCCACTGTTTGGTGAACCAGAGACTTTCCCTGCAAAGGAGTTTCGACGGGAACATTGGGATTCAAGATTCTAAACTTTCTGACAAGCACATCAGGAACCAATCGATCTGACTTAAAAATTGGAATATTCATTCCACTGCCGAACAATGTTGCCAGAAGGAGAGTAAACCCCTGTCCGGAAGTAAGTCCTAATTTTGAAAAGGCCGTGGTTATAAGGCCAACCTGTACAAATATAAACAAAAAGAATATAAGAATAAAAAACAAAGTGCCTAAAAACATTACCGTAGGTAGAGAAAATAAGGGGCCGCGCATACTGATGAAAGCTCCATTGTTACTGATATTTACTTAAATGCGTTATTTAAAGCTATTAAAGCTGACACTTCAAGATATTATTGATAAATAAATTAAGTTTAGTTTATAGAAATTCAGGAGGATTACAATTTTATGAAAGGAATTATTCTGGCGGGCGGTTCCGGTACACGGCTTTATCCTTTGACTCGTGTAGTCAGCAAACAGCTCCTTCCTGTTTATGATAAGCCGATGATTTACTACCCTTTATCTATACATATGATGTCGGGCATAAAAGATATTCTCATCATTTCAACTCCTGAAGACCTGCACCGATTTGAAGATCTGCTTGGCGACGGTTCCAGACTCGGTATTAATATATCGTACAAAGTCCAACCAAAACCGGAAGGTCTCGCCCAGGCATTCATAATAGGCGAAGAGTTTATTGGAAAAGACAGCGTAAGCTTGATACTCGGTGATAATATTTTTTACGGTCATGATCTTCCGCATTTATTGCAAAATGCTGCTAAATTAGAAAAAGGCGGAACCGTTTTCGCATACGCGGTAAAAGACCCTACACGTTACGGGGTTGTAGAATTTGATAAAAATCAATCTGTAATAAGCATTGAAGAAAAACCTGAAAAACCTAAGTCAAAATTTGCGGTTACCGGGCTTTATTTCTACGATAATTCTGTTATAGAAATTGCTAAGAATATTTCCCCTTCGCACCGCGGAGAACTTGAGATTACAGATGTTAATAAAGAATATCTAAAACAAGGTTTACTTAATGTAGAATTACTCGGCCGCGGCTACGCATGGCTGGACATGGGAACACACGCGTCACTCCTAAGAGCCGCTGCATACGTTGAAGCAATTCAGGAACGACAAGGTTTTCTCTTGGCCTGCCTTGAGGAAATAGCTTTTAGAATGGGGTATATCGGGGTCGAAGAATTAAAAGATCTCGCCTCGGATATGCTGAAAAACGATTACGGCAAATATCTTATGGCTGTATACAACGAAGCTAAGGAGAATATCATTGCGTAACTTTTTCTTAATTATACTATTAGTGTCTATCATCTGCATTCCGGTTTCCGCCAAATGCGGTGAGTCTGAAACATCTCAAAAATCAAACATTGCTCATAGTTTCAAAAAGTTATCAGAAGTCGAATCTGCGCTCAAAACAATGGGTGTAAACCTCGACAATATCGCAGGGTCAGATTCTACACCGGATAGAACATTCGCACTGCAGGATTTAGCTAATCTATGCAGGACAAGCAGACTTCAGGTTCATGGTCTTAATTCAATTTATTCTGTTATAAGCATCGTAAAAAATGAGAAAAGATTTGAAACAAAAGAAGCAAAAGAACTGAAACAAAAAAGTATATTTGCCAACCACGACTTTCGACGCAGACAAGTTTTTGTTAATGATATAGTTATTAAAACCAGTGATCAGAAATTAAAAGATCTCGCTTACATACTTGAAGCACAATTAAACATCATTTTAAAACAGCTAAAACTTATCAACATAGAATTGAAATAAAAAAAGGCGCGATCAAATCGCGCCTTTTTTTATGAAAATTATAGAAAACAAAGTTTTCTCTGAATTTATTATCTTAATGATGACTTTCTTTTTTGCCCTGTTCTATTCTGTAAAAAGCCATTACAAGAATCCAAGCAAAGTAACCAAAAATAAGAGAAACACCAACAAAGCCAGCTGTACTGCTATGCCCGATATTACTAAGCAACTCACCAATCATCGCATGTACCTCCAATTATTAAGCCCAATTAATGACAAAAAATGTCTAATATTCATCACTGCTATTTATTATAATGTCAAGATATAGTTTAAGTAAATTTATTGACAAATAAACCCATACATATAAAATTGATATACGGCTTGCAAAAGGCTGATCAACCAATTATGACACCTTTAACATGCTATTTTTATTCATATTTTGAATACAGAGGAAACAATGGCAAGCGAAGAAAAGAACCTTGGCATTTTAGCCCAGCTAAAAGATAAGCTGCACAGAATGCTTGGAAGAAAAGAAACCGAATCATTCGATATTTCTTTTAACGCCAAATCAAGTTCGCCGAGTGCACGCGAAGCGTATCGAATTCATGTGGATAACATGCAGGTAGTGTGTCGCACGCCAAGAGTCAAATGCCGTATTAAAGATATCAGTGTTGCCGGTATCGGTTTTATAAGTTCAGAAGAATTCCCCCTTGGAATAATAATCGATACGGTCCTGATATGGTCAGGCAAACCTATTCTTAAAAATTTAAAATTGAAAATTGTAAGACGCAAAGGGGATCTTGTAGGTTGCAAATTTCATGAATTAGACAAGAATCAGGATAAAATTATCAGTCAGATTGTTGTCGCTGCTCAAAAAAGAATTATCAAAAAAACAAAATCCGGCAAAAAGGATGACGACATTTCAAAAGATGAAGTCACAATAATTGCAGAGAATCAAGCTAAACGCAGCGCAAAAAAGCAACCTACAAAAAAAATTGAACTATGATATTATACAGTTCTATTTTTTTACTTTTTTAGATCATGAAACTTTTCTTTAAATAAAACAAAAGGACATTCTTATGCGCATGGTTATTCTTGACGGCTATACTATTAACCCGGGTGACAACCCTTGGACGGAGTTAGAAAAACTGGGAGATTTGGTCTGTTATGATCGCACCTTGCCATCAAAAATAATTGAACGGTGCATGGATGCAGAAATAGTTTTCACCAACAAGACTGTCTTTACCGCTGAAATAATAAATTCACTGCCGAACTTAAAATTCATATCCGTATTGGCAACAGGATATAATACTATAGATCTATCCGCAGCAGCGAAAAAAGGAATTATTGTTTCAAATGTTCCGGGATATTCGCCGCCATCTGTTGCACAGCATGTTTTTGCACTCTTACTTAATTTTTCAAATCAGGTAAGCCTGCACGACAAAGCAGTTAAGGATGGAGAATGGTCTGCTCAGGAAGATTTCTGTTTCTGGAAAACTCCGCTGTTTGAGCTTAAGGGTAAAAAACTGGGAGTAGTCGGTTTCGGAGGTATAGGAAACAAAGTAGCCGCGCTGGGGAATGCGTTCGGAATGGAAGTAATCGCTTATGCTCCGCGCCCCAAACCGAAACCGGAATATCTGCCTTTCAAATTTTCCAGTCTTGAAGAACTCATGAGTGAATCAGATGTAATATCACTCCACTGCCCGCTAACGCCTGAAAATGAAAAATTTATCAACAGATCACTCCTCCGGACAATGAAGAAAAATGCTATTCTTATTAACACAGCTCGCGGACAGCTTATAAATGAGGAAGACCTTGCCGACGCATTGAAAAGCGGAACCATAGGCGGAGCGGCTCTTGATGTTTTAAGCAAGGAGCCGATATCACCGGACAACCCTCTGCTCACGGCACCGAACATTCTCATAACACCGCACATTGCGTGGGCGACACTGGAAGCACGAACCAGGCTGACAAAAATTACAGTCCAAAATGCAGAGGCTTTTATCAGCGGTCATCCAATCAACGTAGTAAACATTTTTTAATGCGACTGAACAGAACTGAATGATCGGCAAATTCGCTTAAGTTTCCGATCATTCAGTAAATTTTTTAATAACACTGATTAAATCAGCTTTTCTGACTGGTTTGGTCATGAAATAATCACACCCGACGCTATAAGCTTTTTCTTTATTTTCACTTAAAGCATGGGCGGTAACGGCAACAATCGGAGTGCTCTTGAGATTGTTATCGTGTTCATATTTCCTAATATCAGTCGTTGCCTGATACCCGTCTGTAAAAGGCATTTCAATATCCATAAGAATCAGGTCATAGCTGTTCGCTTTATACTTCTCAAATGCCTTTGCGCCATTTTCCGCGACATCTATAGAATAAGGAAGCTTTTTAAGGTACAGCTGAACAAGCAGCACATTATTCTCACAATCTTCTGCCAACAAAATTTTTAAAACTTTGTCTGAAACGTGATTTTCATCAAAACCGATTAAGTCATTTAGATCTGTAAAACGCATAGGCTACCTTGTTAACCATGAAAAAACAGCCCATATCAGTTGGCCTGTCTCCTCCCCGCAGAAATGGATATACCACTGTTGCAAGATTCACAATATTTTTTATTATAAAAATAAAATGACCTACATTCTTCGTTAAATAACATTATTGAGACATATTGCGAACTTTTTCTGCAAAATTTTCCAAATCATTATTCTCACCATCTATATAATCATCAGGATATAGCAGAGCGGACATAAAAAAGACACTACCGATTTCCAAAGCCTTGGAGGCAGACATGGAAAAACGTTTCACTCGTTTTTTCACAAAAAGTCTATCTTCGGCACTCAAAGGTTCAATCAGCGGTTCAAGTCTATTACCCAGATTTGATAAAAGCATCGCTTTTTGACGCATAAGATCTCTATACGAATTTTCATCCTTATTGTCGTACAGTGCCGAATTAGCAACTTTTTCAATATCTCTGACTTTTACAGCTTCAGCATCAAGCCAGCTTGCGACAGCTTTATATGGATTAGCAGACATACCCTTTCCTTTGTTTAAAATTTTGATAACATATTAGGTGCTATGAATATCAAAATCAAGCAGCTAACGGCTTATGATCTGTATCTCTTAAAACTTGTTGAGCTACAGTCCTCCGCACATTTGTCTGTAATTACCACATTCCTGCTTATTTAGAAAAGGGCAAGGCCCGTTCATAAACCATCTTTTGCGCGGGCACCAGAATCTCCCCTTAAACGGTTCATTGCACCCGTTAGCAGTGATCATCTTCCTACGCTGATTACCCATAACAATGTATTCGCCTTCTGACTTAACTTTCCAGAGTGTCATAACGACCTCCTGTGCTTTTAACAGTCTTACCAGACTGAATCCTCCTTGAATTGTGACCTGATTTACAAAGATCTTGATAAAACATATTATGCACCAAATATGCCATACTTGGTCAGTCCGTCATTCTTTCGCTTTACATCTCAAACGAATGATTTTAGGCATTACTGTTGAAAGTGCGTCATGCACGATAAAATAAACCCGGTATGAATCAGTTCAAATAGCCACCGGTTCAAGGAGTCTGTTTTGCCTATACTTTCCGCCAGTGTCGGACTTACCCGCTATAGAATACTGGAAGATATTGAGGATGATCTGATCAGATCCATCCCTAATCTATTAGTAAAATATGCTTTTAAGGATATTGACAACACCGCTGAAGAGAGATCTTTCGGATGGGTGAATATGGATGATATGCTCGATGACAAATGGAGTGTTTCACCGCCGGAAAAAGGACAATATCACACTTTTTCACTGCGCCTTGACACACGCAGAATCCAGCCGGCTGTCCTTAAAAAGCATTTGCAGATAGCCCTCAATTATGAGCTTGAAGAAGCTAAGAAAGAAGGCAAAAACTTCATCTCGCGCGATAGAAAGCGTGAAATTAAAGATCAGGTAACACTGAAATTACGAGCAAGAAGCCTTCCGATTCCGGCAGTTTTTGACGTCGTATGGAATATTCCTGAGAACAGACTGTACTTTGCTTGCACTAACTCAAAAGTTCTTGATATGTTTGAAGAATACTTTTCAGACACATTTGAACTGACTTTAGAACCATTGACTCCTTTCTTCCTTGCGATGGAAATACTTGGAGACGATGCCGCGCAAAAACTTGAATCTCTGGACCCGACATATTTCGTAGGTTAGCAGACGGGTCTGCCAGTTAAAAATAAGGATAATTTTATGGATCTGTTACTTCTTGCAGAAAGAGAAAATACCCTGCTCGGCCAGGATTTTCTGACATGGCTCTGGTACAAGAGTGAAATTCGCGACGGTCTCTTCGAACTTGAAAGCGGCGAACGTTTTCTGCTTTTCATGGAACAGCGCATATCTGTTCAAGGCGGCGAAGGTGAAAATATTGATACTGCCACAGTCAACTCCTCAAGCGGAGATATGACAGAAGTTCTGATGGGACTTAAAACAGGTAAAAAAGTTACCCGTGCCCAATTAAGAATGGAAATTGACGAAAATGCATGGCAGGTTCAGATTAAAGCAGAAGACTTTGCTTTGAGCGGCCTTAAAACTCCGAAAGTAGAAATGAAAGATGAAGAGGGAGATGATCCTGATTCAAAATTCCTTGAAAAAATATTCCTGATTGAAAAATGTATTACACTATTGGATTGTGTATTTATGGAATTCATAAAAATCAGAATTGCACCAGACTGGCAGGACGAAGTTGCAAAATTCCGTCACTGGCTCCGTAACGACGAAGAATAAATAAAGAGCGAATAAAATGGCAAGGATTACACTAGCCGCATTCGGCGACAGTCTGACTGAAGGATACGGTCTGCCTGCATACAGCTCCTTTCCTGCACAGCTAGAAAGAAAACTGCTTGAGGAAGGTTGCAATCTGGAAATTTCCAATTACGGAATTTCCGGAGAAACCTCCGCTGACGGCCTGTCACGCCTTGCAGATGTCATAGAAAGCAAACCGGACGCAGCCTACATTGAATTCGGAGCAAACGACTGTTTTCAGCTAATCGATCCTGAACAGCTCAAGTTAAATATCATGGCAATAATCGAAGCCTTTCAGGAAGCGCAGATCCCTGTAATCCTGTTAGGCTTTATGCCGATGAATTTTACACCACAATCATACGCCTTAGCCTTTAATTCAATATTTCCTGACATCGCTAAAAAGTACAGCATTCCTTTTTATGCGAACCTCATGGAAGGAATCGGCGAGAAACCTGAGTATCATCAAGGTGACGGAATCCACCCTAACGATGAAGGTGTTGCCATAATAGTTGAAAATATATTCCCGCTGTTCAAATCCTTCTACGAAGAACTGACAGCTTAATTTTGTAATTATATCTCACCGTTTTTCTAACTGTTTCTACTGATTATTATTGTATTTTTCTTCCAAGAAAGTTATTTCATCACATAAATATATGGAGAACTAATGGAAGAGACAGTAACACCGGAACCGCAAGATCCGCCTAAAAAACCTGATAACAGCCCTTCAATCGCTCTGATAATCGGTTCTGAGGGTATTAAATCTTTTTGCGCATTACCTTTTATTGAATACCTGCAAAAAGAAAATATAAAAATTGATCTTGTCATCGGAGTCAGCGGCGGGGCCTTGCTCGCTGCGTTTCTCGGAGCCGGATACGATCTGAAACAGATTCAGGATATTTTCTCAAAAGCAGTAGACCCGCGCTTTTTCCGAGAGATCAATCATAAATCCGTCATGGATATAGCCGAAATAGGTAAGGGCAAATTTTCAGCAGAATCAGGTATTATTAAAACCGAATCCATTCGCAAGACATACGAAACACTGTTTAAAGAGATGGATATTTCTGACCTTAAACCTAAGACCATAATAACTACCACAAACCTTACGACGGGCCTTCCGGTAATCCTTGAAAAAGGTAATCTGGCTCAGGCAATCTACGCAAGCAGCGCAGTATATCCTCTTATGCCTCCGGCAAATATTGACGGCAAGAAATTAATCGACGGAGCTTTCTCCTCCCCCATGCCGGTAATGGAATGTGTTAAACGAAATATTGATATCATCATTGCCATATACTTTGATGACGCATGCAATCCTGAACCTGAAAATTTTATTGAAAGTTATTTTAATTCTTCCAGAATTTTCCGGAGATCAATTCTCACCAGCCAGCTTTCACTTTCTATAGACATGCATCATCATGAGATAATCCCCATTTATATTAGACACCCGCGCCCGATTGAAATGTGGGAAATTAAGAAAATTACAGAGATTGTGCACTCCGGAAAAGTGGCTCTTACTTCTAAAAAAAGAAATTTTGAAGAAGCTGTGTTTGAATTTAAAAAGAAAGCCGAACTCAAAGAAGAAGAAATCCGCAGAAACGAAGAAATCAAAAAACTTAATGAAGAAAAAATGAATCGCGAAAATAAAGACGCGAAACATGAAGAGACTGGTAAAATAGGATCTCCGGTCATAACGCGCGAGCCGGCAGATCAAAATACTGCGACACGTGAAATAAGAATAATTAAAAACAGAAATGAAAGAAGAGGGTCAGGAACATGAAAACAATACTGATGACGCTTGCAATCTTGCTTTCTGTTTCTTCCACAATCTCAGCGAAAGAATTCATTTTCGGTACTATTTTCGAAAATAAAGGCGAAAATGCACTTACCGCGCAAGAGGCTATGAATGGAGCAATTCTTGCCGTAAAAAAATTCAATGAGACAAGCCCAGATTTAAAAATTAAACTTGAATGCGAAACATGCACAAGAGACCCGCTGGAAATAATTAAAGCCGTTCATAATCTTTCTAAAACAAAAGGGATTTCTGCCGCAGTAGGAATTGTCTCTGAAGATGCTGCCCTTTCCGCCGCTCCGACCTTTCAAGAACTACAACTCCCTTTCATCTGCAGCGGAGCACAGCTCTTAGGTCTGACAAATTCTAAAACTCCTGACATTTTCACCTTAGCAGTACCGGATAATAAGATCGGTTCCGACCTTGCAAAATATACTATTTCAACACTTCAGGCTGACCATATTTTCCTGATAAGATCAGATATGAAAGATTCAACTGCGCAGCAGGCAGAAAGCTTCACAGCTGAATTTACAGCGAAAGGAGGAACAATACTTTCAGAGCTTCGCATAACCGAACCAGACCCGGATTTATCATACATTATGAAGGCTATTAAGGCATTTGCCCCTCCGCCTCAGTCAGACAGTACAACCACAGATGAAGCCGTAGGAGCCAGTGATTATTCGGATAGCTATGCGGAAATTATTACGCAGCAACGCACGGCCCCTCCTGAAACTCAACAGATTGAAGCCGTAGTGATTTTAGCCCCGGCTGGAGTCAGTGCGCACCTGCTGAGACTCATGCAGAAAAAGCAAATGGCTTATAATGTTGTCGGCGGCACAAGTTTTGATACCGTAGCAATAAAAAAATCCATAGCTGCATGGTCAGGAACTGTTATTTTTGCTTCGCAGGCAAGCCTTACCCGTGAGGATGACCTTGTTACACTCTTTGTAAAAGACTACGCGGACTTGTTCGGGGAAAAACCGCAAACAGGCTATGCGGCTCTCGGATTTGATTCAATTCTCCTGCTCGCTGAAACAGCCGGAAAAACCGGCAATCCGTCCGTAAACATACGGACCAACCTGCCGACAGTTAAAAATTTTCAAGGAGTTTCCGGTAACATATCTTTTACCGGCGGCAGGGCGAAAAAACCGCTTTATATAATTCAATCTAACGCAGGTAAAATTTCTTTAGCAGATGAAATGTAATAATGTTTAAAGTTCCCTCAAACTTTTCCGAACAGCCTTTATAAGAAAGAAAATAACTACTCCGGCTCCAACCAGAACAGCGACTAATTCTAAATTAACCGTTCCCCTGGTAACTCCGGACTTAAGCAGGTGCCCGCCGGCTGTCAGAAAAACAGTCTCAGGTATCAGGCAAAGTACACTCATAATTAAAAACGGAAGAAACCTTATACCCGTTACCGACCAGAGATAATTGGCAATTGAATACGGCACTACAGGCACAATTCTACTTAAAGCCAATACCTTCAGCGGATGTTTATCGCTAAGCCTTTCAAGATCTAAAAAACTTCTGCTCGCACCGAATTTCTGCAAAATAATTTTCCTGAAAACAAAGCGTCCGAGTATGAAGGCCAATACCGAACCAAAGCTCATACCTATAAGGCTGTAGGCAGCTCCTTCAAATGCTCCGAAAAGAACTCCGGCGGCGACAGTAAACAAAGTCTGCGGAATAGCAAGCGCAAGCCCCAGCACATTGACCAGAATAAATATTAACGGTGCCAAATTACCACGGGCTTCAATCCACGAAAGAATTGTACTGAGATGCCCTTCACCGTATCTTTCGATGGCAAAAGAAAAAACTCCGGTCACAAGCAAAATTATTATTCCATACAAAAAAGTTCTATTTTTTAAACAATCACTTATAACCATATTTACCTACTTCACTTGCGAGCTTAAATATCCTACCATCACGCTTCAATCAGAATAACGGTTACATATTCAATTATCAACATAAGATGCTTTTTTAAGCCGAACCAAGGAAATATATGCGTTACCAACTTAAACTTATGGATACTCTTTCAGGCACAGGTTGCTTCGCAGCACTCCCTGAGCCCAACTTAAGTTTTTCCGAAGTCTTAAATCATCTGGAAAAATATCCTTACGATGAATTTATGCACCGCCATATGCTCGATATGCTCGGCAAGCACCGCACACGCAAAATCGAGAAACTGATCACTGAAATTAAAGGTGACCCCGACAAGAAAGTTCTCGCCGCCCTGATATATGAAGCATGCCTCACATACCCTAAACTTGCTCCCATAAAAGAACAGATTGAAAAAGAGTTCGATGCGCACGATCTTAAAAAGTTTTCACCGACACTGCATCTACGCTCTCATCTGTTAACAGATCAATCCTTGCACAATAAATGGACTTTGATTTTATCTGCAAACATGGAAGAGCATGCAGAACTGCCTGCACCGGATGAAGCAGGACTGCCTCTATTATATAAAACAGAAGAGCTACCTGCTAAAGTGTCCATAGATGCCGGCGCTGTCAGAAGTTCGCTTGAAAAAGAAGGAAAGCTCCCTCCCGCAAAAGAACGTGCCTCGATAGTTGAAGTAACCGCTCATGCCATGAAACAGCTCGAAGCGATTGACGTCTTTCTCGGGCCGCAGATGCGCCAGAAAGGCTGTCTTAGCCCTGCGGCTGTACTGCAGCACTGGCAGGTTAAGACTCGGACTGACATCGGTTCATTCTCAAATTCACTTGATGCGATCCAAACCAGTTACGGCCGCGGTTTTTCACTCATAAACGCTCAAGTTTCCTGCGCGATGGAAGTGGTGGAAAGAGTCAGTTCCTATGGCAGCATAGGCAAAGCCGGAGTTCTTAACAGGATTAATCCTTCACCTGTGGTTAAAGGCACTTATGATGAAGTCGCAAAAGACAATGAAGCTCTAGATCCATCCACTCTGTCACTGGAATATCCTTACGAAGGACAATCGCTCTGGTGGATGGAAGCGGAAAGGTTTAACGGCACAGAGTATGAGAAAATTTTGATTCCGGTTCAGCATGTATTTCTCTTTTGCAACCTTGATGAACAGAATCTGTTCAGTGGGCTTAGTTCTACAGGGCTGGCATCCGGTAACACTTTTGCTGAAGCAAAACTGAGCGGCCTACTTGAAGTTCTTGAGCGTGATTCGGATTCAACAATCCCGTTTGACAAAGAAAAATGTTTCAGAATCGAAAGTGATAATGCTGAAATCAACAAACATCTGAACGATCTGAAAGATTCAGGAATTCAGGTCTGGTTTCAAGATATGACATCCGAGCTTGGTGTGCCATGCTATCGTGCATTCGCTGTCGGCAAGCATGGAGACATCAACAAAGGTGGAGGATGCAATCTGGATGGCAAACGTGCGCTCCTGTCCGCTCTGACAGAAGTCCCCTACCCTTTCCCCGGCCCCGCAACCATGGATTACCCTGAAGGACTGCCTGTGCGCAAGCTGGAAGATCTTCCGGACTTATCCACCGGAAGCACACAAGGGGATGTGATGGTGCTTGAAACTCTACTCACCAAAAACGATTACTATCCAATCTATGTAGATCTGACTCGTAAAGACCTTGGAATCCCCGTAACCCGCGCAATTGTACCGGGGCTGGAGATTGTTTCCGATATGGATAAATTCTCGCGCGTAAGCCCGAGACTTTACAGAAATTACCTTGAATTAAAAAATTTGTTATAATACGCTAAAGTTTCTTGACTAGTTAATAGACTAAGTATATTAACTTTTACTCCGTGCCCGGATGGCGGAATTGGTAGACGCAAGGGACTTAAAATCCCTCGGACTTCGGTCTGTACGAGTTCAAGTCTCGTTCTGGGTACCACGGTTAAATCAAGGGTTTACGAGCAATCTCACGATTGTTTGTGGACCCTTTTTTTATGGCAAAAGCCAATTCTGTCCCCACTCTGTCCCCACTTTTACGGCTATGGAGAGTGATTTTATATGACAACCTGTGAGTTTGAACTGGACAGTAAAGCACATCCAAAGACTCTTTTTCCCCGTTTTAAGCGATATTCCCGACTGATCCTGCTATAGATTTGCGGACACACGGTTAAGTAACTATCCTGACTTTTACAGGAGAAGTAAATGACCAAGCCCAAACGTCGAACTTATGAT